>CAKUWM010000050.1 GCA_934699305.1 uncultured Saprospiraceae bacterium
GTACAGTTCCATCCTGAAAGCATCATGACTCCTATGGGCAAAAAAATAATACAAAATTGGCTTTCACTATAAGTCACAATTGAGTTCACTGAAACGATATTTCATTCTTATACAATTCACACAATTTCCAATTAATCCATGACAAATTCGAGGAAGTGTTGTTTGACTTCAAACTAAAAGTAACTGCTTTTTTAACCCACCTTCCGTATTTGTCAAATGCGGAATAGATATACTACAAGTAATCAATAGTTTAATGTAACTATTGAAACGATTTGTACAACGGGATTTCTCTCATAATCAGCATTAGACGGTTTTTCAAAACCTTTCTTGCAGAATTCAGTTTTAAAAGTTTACGATTTTAAAAATACACTTAACTTTATATCATATTTTAAGTACAACATGACATCCATATTAAACTTTATAAATGGGGAATATGTCCCATCCATATCCGGGAAGACGATTCCAAATATCAACCCGTCCATTGGCGAGGAATATGGAAATATAGCTGAATCCAATGCAGATGATGTCAATCAAGCTGTTTCGGCCGCACAAAAAGCATTTCCGGCTTGGAGTCAAACATCTGTTGATAGACGATTTGTTATCCTCAACAAGATAGCAGAAATCATAACTGAAAAGTTGGACGAATTGGCACTTGCCGAAAGCACAGACAATGGCAAGCCGCTTTGGTTAGCCACTCAAGTGGATATACCTCGTGCGGCATCCAATTTTCAATTCTTTGCCACAGCTATCAAGCATTTTAGTTCAGAATCTTATTATGATCAACCTTCCACCCTTTCATATACACTCCGGCAGCCTATAGGTATTGTCGGTTGTATTTCACCATGGAATCTACCATTATATCTCTTTACGTGGAAGATTGCTCCAGCCATAGCCGCTGGAAATTGTGTCATTGCAAAGCCTTCAGAAATAACTCCACTCACTGCTTCTCTGCTTGGACAGATATGCAATGAAGCCGGATTACCACCGGGTGTGCTTAACATACTGCACGGAACCGGGCCTAATGTAGGAAATGCCATTATTAGTCATCCTGCTATCAAAGCCATCTCCTTTACAGGAGGAACAGCTACAGGTCGCCATATCATCTCTACAGCCGGTCCCATGCTAAAAAAACTTTCTTTGGAGTTAGGTGGTAAAAATGCGGCCATCATCATGGATGATTGCGATTATCCTAAGATGATGCGTGAGACGATAAGGTCTTCTTTTGCCAATCAAGGGCAAATTTGCCTATGTACCAGCAGGCTTCTTATACAAGATACTATTTACGAAAGATTTAAAAAAGATTTCACAGAAATTGTTGCTCAAATGAAGGTGGGACAACCATTGGAATCAAGGTATAAAGTCGATCAGGGAGCCATTGTATCGGCACAACATTTTCAGAAAGTCCTTACCTCTATTCAAGTTGCACGTGATGAGGGCGGACACATACTCACCGGCGGCAAGAGCATCACGTTGGAAAAGCCATACCACAATGGATACTATATCCAGCCTACCGTCATTGAAGGATTGGGATCTAACACAAGAACCAATCAGGAAGAAATATTTGGACCCGTTGTCACTTTGCAACCATTTTCCTCTAAAGAAGAAGCTATGGCACTTGCCAATGCTACCGAATATGGATTAGATACAGTGATTTGGTCATCCAATACGGCAAATATCCACTATTTGACGTCACATGCACAGAGCGGTATTGTCTGGGTCAATTGTTGGTTGGCAAGAGACTTGCGAACTCCCTTCGGAGGCGTCAAACAATCCGGTTTAGGACGCGAAGGAGGCTGGGAAGTTCTCCGATTCTTTACTGAAGCAAAAAGCGTTACACAAAGGTTTTAACTGTATAACTCTTGTTTGAAACATTCGATGTACTGTAAATATCGATCAAAGGTCAATCTGTGTTCTAATGAAGGACAACAATTTTAGATACATTTTTCATCTCTCCTGTAACTGTTGAAGTTACCTTTATGATATAAACTCCCGGGACAAGTTGTGTAGTTGGTATTGATGATAATTCCGATGAAATTTTATGGGTTTCAACAAGTCTTCCATTTAGATTAAATAGGCTGACTGACACCGGGAAATCCATTTCTTTATTCAAGACAATCAGTTGATCTCTAACCGGATTAGGATAAACTGTCACTTCCCCTTGCTTCTTTCCCGTTGCTTTGCTAACAGTGCCTCCTATATTGCATTCTGCACGGTCATTACCATAAACCAATGCGTCAGAAAGACAGTTCAAGTAACATTCGAGGTTGGTATAACCACTTTCTCCGGTAATATACTGTGAGAGTTGAGTCCCATTGTGGTCTTGCACATTGTTATCCAATCCTTGCAAAGTCTCCCAATAATCCGGCATTCCATCTCCATCACTATCTTCTTCAGTCAATCCTGTAGCCTGAGTCAGAAAGGCATCGTCGGCAGCAGCCTGATTTACCGGAAGGTCAATAATCACATTATCTGCTATCGTACGAGCGAAGCGCTCATCCATCGGATCACGTGGAAAAGCGCCGGAATAATTGGCTATGTAGCTCTGTAAATCAGCTGTTTCAATATAATTGGCATTATAATATGGATGCTTATCCGTCAAACGATCGGCAACACCCATGTCAGTATTTGGGTTGTTTTGATAAAAATCATTGCAACAATAAAAAAGCTGATAGTCGCTGTCTGAAGGGTCTAGATTCATCTCATTTCCGGAATAATACAAATGATTATTGGCAAAATTGAGTAAGTCAAAATGATACATTGCATTGGTGTATGAGTTGCGAGAATGGTATAAGTTATTTACTGCATTCATATTCAAATAAAAATGACCATCATTATTACCGGTTGCACCTTCATACCACAATTCTATCTGTGGATCCCAGTAAAGGTTATTGGACAGTTCGAGATGTATGGTTTTATTATTACAATAGGGAGATTCACAAGATAACTCCGGCATACGTCCCCCTATTCTATTCCATACGTTATTATGAATACTAATCGAGTCCAAAGGGCTGTCAGCACTGGAGTAATTTATAAGTATACCTCCCAAATAGCCATGGTCACCGAGAGTCTCGCCCAGGACGCAATTTTGAATTGTCAAGGAAGATGTCCTGGAAATATCTACTGCCTCATCATTAGCGTGTTGGAAAGAGCAATGATCGACAATAATATTTTTGACTCCGCCTATAGTAATACCATCACTCCCAAGCCAATTGCCTGTTGGGTGCAAATTAATATCTCCTATTCTGGACCTTAGATGCCTAATTATTACATTATTAACGGAGGGGTTTTCGTCATTGTACATTTGGAATCCGCGCACTGTGATTCCTCCCGGAGACGTTTGCCCTGCCAAGGTAAAATCACCATGACCATAGGGGACTTCAATGGTACCATCTATAACTCCGGCCACTTTAAACAAAATATATCGGGGACCTGATTGATTAAGTGCATCTTGTAAAGAACCCGGCCCACTGATATTCAGGTTAGTGACATAAATCACCTGACCACCTCGACCTCCGGATGCTTTAGCACCAAATCCTATGGCTCCGGGAAAGGCTTTTTGTGCCGAAGTCGAAATCGTTGATCCGAAAAAAAAGAATAAACAAATTGCTGTTAAGAGCATTGGAAAAGTTAGAATCTTCTGAAAACCTGCATTTTTTTCCATTTGAAATTTTTTTAATATTTTTGATAGTAAAGTATAGATGTACTGAAAAAATAAGGGTGCCAACTTTTAATAAATTCTGTCCTGATACAATATCAACTTCTTAGAAATATGCCCATCCATAAATCGCATCAAAGTCTTTGCTTAAGATTAAAAAAATAAAATTAAAAAATTATTCAAATTATACTTTCTTTTTTGCGCTAAATTTTCAGATTCTTTAAAATGTTGGTACATTTATAGTTATTAAAATCAATTTCTATGTCTTGTACGTCATCTATTAAAATCACGCTATTTTTGGTATGCGGATTTTTCATCCTATCCTGCAAATCTAAGGTCACTTCTAATGTAGCCAATCCATATATATTTGCGAATACATCAGGTGTCATTTCCAAAGTCGAGCCTATCAAAGTTGTTTTTTCAGGCAATATGGTTGAAACCAAGGCTGTAGGAGGTTATATTGCTTCCGGAGCATTTTCTATTTCACCCTCTGTAGAAGGCAAAGCAGTGTGGCAAGACGAAAGAACCTTGGTTTTCAAGCCAACCAAAGAACTGGAAAGCAACCAAGAATATTTTATTACCATTCACCTTTCAGAATTACAAGACAACATTCCTTCAGAATATAAAAAATTCCAATTCGGCGTAAAGACTATCCGTCAGGATGCGTTGTTGGTTCATACCGGCTGGGACACTCCATCGTCGGCAGACTATAGGATTCAAACCTACAAAGGTTCCATTTTACTGGCAGATACTGAAGAAAATGCTCCCGTAGAGTCTATGCTTAAAGCTGACCTCAATGGCCAAGCTCTTCCCATCACGTGGCAACACACCAACAATGGACTCAATCACAACTTCACGATTAATGACATCCAAAGAGGCAGTCAATTATCTAAGTTAATCCTTACTTTCAATGGCAAGCCTATCCATATTGAGACCGACTCAAAGTCCGAGATAGACGTCCTTCCAATATCTGACTTTAAAGTACATGACTTATATTATAGCAATGAAGACGACTTTTTCTTTACCGTCAATTTTACCGATCCTATCCTATCCACCCAGGACCTGTCCGGCCTAATCACCATTGATGGCTATCAAGACCCTATCACATATTCTATTCACAATAATAATATTAAAGTATTTCCGTCAAGTAGGATAACCGGATTCCATATAGTCAGAGTTCAACCCTCTGTTAAAAATACTCAAGGTAAATCATTGGAAAAGCCTTGGAGCAAGAATATCAACTTTATGGACACCAAACCTTCTGTACGGTTTGTAGATAAAGGAAATATAATGCCCGAAAGCGATGGTTTAATCCTCCCATTTGAAGCCATCAACTTAAATGCGGTGGACATAGAAGTAGTCAAAGTTTTTTCAAATAATATTCTACAATACTATCAAACCTATAATGGCTATGAGGAGAACTACGAAATAGACCGAGTCGGTAAAATAATTCTCCAACAAAAAATCCAATTGTCTGACCTCAACTCGACGATCAATAAAAACACATGGGTTAAATATGGTTTAGATCTCAATAAATTGATAACCACTGACCGAAATGCTATCTACCAAATAAGAATCGGATTTAGACGAGCCTATACATATTATGTATGCAAAGCCGAAAACAATGACTGGAAGGAAAAGGAATTAACGCCGATGAATACTGCCTTTGGCGAAGATATTCAAAGTATTTACGACAACAATTATGATGGTTTTGCTGAAGAATATACGGATGATTATAATTGGTCAAATTATGAAAACCCATGTAAGCCGCAATATTATTCCAAACAAAATTTTGCCATCCAAAGTGTCTATAAATCCAACCTCGCCCTCATAGTAAAAGGTAATGATCAGGGCAACTACTTCGCCGCCGTCACAGATATTCTCACTGCTCAACCCAAATCGGGTACAACAATAACATTCTATAATTTTCAACAACAAATAATTGACAAGGGTGAAACAGATGGAGATGGGTTTTTAAATATTAAGCTAACATCAAAGCCATTTATTGCTATAGCTGAAAAAGATAATGACAAAAGCTACCTCCTTTTAGATGACGGCCGCTCGCTTTCTTTGAGTAAATTTGATGTAGGAGGCGATGCTTATCAAAAAGGGCTTAAAGCCTATATCTACGCCGAACGTGGCGTATGGAGGCCGGGAGATTCCATTTTTCTCAATTGCATCATAGATGATTATGCAGGCACTTTACCCGCCACGCATCCCATACAATTGGAATGGCGTAATCCGAACAATGTTTTAGTTACAAAAAAAGTTTTCAATTATTCCAAAGGATCTATTATCCCGATGCACCTTGCGACGGATAGTGAAGCTCCTACAGGTATCTGGTCAGCTACTGTCAAGGTAGGCGGTGCAGCCTTTACCAAGCTTTTGAATATCGAAACAATCAAACCCAATCGCCTGAAGATAACCTTTACCCCTGATAAAAATCAACTTATGGCAGGTTCATCTATTGTAGATGCCCGACTAAATACAGCTTGGTTGATTGGTAGTATTGCGGGTAACCTACGTACCACAATAGAAGCCAATCTGAGAAGCAATAACCAGCCATTTGAAAAATATAAAGATTTTACTTTTGCTAATGAAGCATCCTCCAAAAACTTCCAAAAAACAGTATTTGAAGGAAGTACTGACAATGCCGGAAATGCCGATATTCAATTAAATTTGAACGCCAATGATGACATCCGACAAATTAGCAATGCTGTCTTTAAAACAACCGTATTCGAACCCGGCGGCAACTTTAGTATAGATTATTCAAGCGGCATATTCTCTCCTTACAAAGCTTACATCGGTATCAATATACCAAAAAATACATGGGGAGAACCGACCATCGCTGAAGGAAAAGCTACCACTATTCAATCTATTGTCCTTAATCAATATGGAAAGCCCATTGCTAATGTCGATGCCACTTTAACCATATACAAGATGGACTGGAGATGGTGGTGGGAAAGTGATTATACCGATGAAAGCTATTACACCGGCAACATCAATGCTGTCCCTGTTAAAACATATTCTGTAAAAACCAATAATAGCGGGAAAGCATCCATTCTATTTACACCACCAGGATGGGGCAGATATCTCATTATCGCTTCTTCTGCCGCCAGCCCTCACAGTTCCGGAGCTTACGCTTATGTCGGCTATCCGGATGATGCCAATATAACTGAATTGTCGAAAATAGCCAGTGCTTTGCCCCTTTCAACAGACAAAAAGGAAGTCACTATAGGTCAGTCAATTCAAGTCTTATTCAATGCGCCATCCGGAAGTAAAGCTCTGATTACAATAGAAAATGGAAATTCATTGATTCAAAAGCAATGGTACAACTGTTCAGAAGGATTAAATAAAGTCGCCATAAAAACCACTGATCAAATGGGGGCTAATGCCTATGTCTTTGTAACTTTAATCCAACCACACATCCATCCTGATAATGACCTGCCAATAAGGATGTATGGCGTCGTACCATTCCGCATAAACAATCCTTCTTTGACGCTCAATCCCGTCATGCAGGTTTCTTCCGAAATTCAACCTGATAAAAAGGTGGAATGTGTCATTAATGAAGCCAATGGCAAAGAAATGTATTATACAATAGCTATAGTCGATGAAGGATTATTGGATATAACCCGGTTTAAAACACCCAATCCGTATGAATATTTTTATACCAAATCGGCACTGGCGTTGAGAACATGGGATTTTTATGATTATGTTCTTGGAGCTTATGGGGGTCGCCTATCGAATATATTTGCAATAGGTGGAGATATGGCAGCAGCACAAATTGAAGGTGCCCCTAAAGCAAACCGATTTGTGCCCGCTGTAGTAAACTTAGGTCCTTTTAAATTGAAAAAAGGAGAAAAAGCCCGACATTCTTTTATTATAAAACACTATATAGGCTCTGTAAGAGCAATGGTTGTCGCAACAAATGGAAGTGCCTCCGGAGCAAGTGAAAAAGTCATAAAAGTAATAAAACCCTTAATGGTCGCCTCTACCCTACCAAGGGTACTCAGACCCGGTGAGACCTTTAATGTACCCATTAATGTGTGGGCAACAAAAAATAATATTCGCAACGTTTCTATTTCCATTAAAGACCTTCAAGGCTTGATTCAACCTGCTCAATCCGACCAACAAACAATTTCTTTCAATGGCAGTGGAGAAAAGATGGTGTATTTCCCGATTAAAGTGTCTGAAAAAGAAGGTGTTTCTAAATTAGAAATATCAGCGACATCCGGTAGTGAATCCACTAAAGAAATAGTCGAAATAGGAATAAATAACCCTAATCTCCCTATCCAGACATCCAAAAATTTTATCATCGAATCAGGTAAATCCTCTTCCATTTCAAGCACAGCAGCAGGCATTGCAGGCACAAACGAGACGATCTTAGAATTTTCCACTTTCCCTTCTATGAACCTTTCAGGCAACCTGGATCAATTGATTGACTATCCCTTTGGCTGTTTAGAACAGACTATCAGCAAAGCTTTTCCTCAATTGTTTTTAAAGGATGTTGTAGCATTAACTGCTTCTAATCAAGACAAAATAAAGCGGATGGTGGACTTTACTATCCAAAAGCTAACATCTTATCAAAACGCTGAGGGCTGGTTCAGCTTTTGGCCCGGAGGAACATATCCTGACAACTTTACTAGTATCTATGCCGGCCACTTCCTCACAGAAGCTAAGAAATTAGGATATTCGGTGCCTTCATCCGGCTACAATGCCTTGATGGATTATCAAAAAAAGGTAGCTCGAATATGGCAACCCAAACAACAGAAAATCGGCCTTTATGCTCACAATTCCGACATAGATCAGGCATATAGACTCTATCTACTTGCTTTAGCCGGAACACCGGAGCAAGGCGCGATGAATCAACTCAAAGGATACGCGACCCTTAGCAACCCCGGAAAATATTTTTTGGCAGCAGCCTACGCCATTATTGGCAAGAAAGATGTAGGAAAAAATATCCTCAACCAGGCGGAGAAAAACATTAGCCCTTATACTGAACCGGGCTATACCTTTGGATCAGACATGCGAGATCAGGCGATCTTACTACAGACATACCTTCTCATAGGTGACAAACAAGATGCATCCACCCTAGCTCGTCATATCGCCACAAAATTGGGAAATAATAGTTGGTATGCCACCTTTAGTAAAGCATACGGGATATGGGCTGTCGCTTCTTATTTGAATAAATATCCGGCGGCAAAAAATATTGTAGCTACTTATACTATACATGGCAAATCTTATACTGTAAATCAAGAAGGCTCTTCCTATTTCATTAAATTCGATAAAAAAGCCTCATTTTCAACTGCAAATATTATTAATAAAGGCAAAGGAACACTGTACGTGAACTTAGTTCAAAAAGGCAAAGCAGCATTGACCGACCCAACTAAACTCTCTGATAACATTAGTTTGAGTATTATATTTGTCAATAAACAAGGCAATCCTATTAATCCAAAGAAATTAAAAAAAGGTACTGAATTTTATTCTATCGCAACGGTTAAAAATATTTCTCAATTAAATATTCCTATTTCTGACATTGCCCTAACGCAACTGTTTCCCTCAAGTTGGGAGATTATAAATGACAGGATGCAAGAAGGCGTATCCAATCCAACATCTGATTACTATGACTATCAAGATATAAGAGATGACCGCATCAACACATTCTTTAGCTTAAATCAAGATGCCACAAAAACTTTTCGAACCAAGCTTATAGCAGCTTATTCAGGCAAAAGTTACATGCCGGCTTCTTCTTGTGGTGCAATGTATGACAACAGTATTGCAGCCAGAGTGCCGGGTTCATGGGTAGTTACGGAATAAAAGGAATCCATGGCGGCGACTTGGTTCAATGGCTTAACTTGATAAAATTCAATTGCAGTTGATGATTCCGGGAGTAGTCCCCTCGACATTCAAGTTAGGGCTTATGTAAGGTATGCCAAGGTTTAGACCTCGCAAAATCAGCAAAATGGAGGTTAATAATACCAGATAAGGTATGGTTTTATTAATTTTATTTCTTATTGTAAAACTTACTTTATTAATTCCCAACAAAAACACGGAAAACAAAGGCATTGTTCCAAAGCCGAAAGCCGCCATCACCATGGCACTTGACCATAGATTACCGGTTGTCATCGCAGCAGCAACAGCCAAATAAATCAACCCACAAGGAAGTAAACCATTGATTATGCCAAATAAGAAAGGCTTATTCATCAAATTGCCATTTCGAAACAAAGCCGAACTTCCTATATTTATTTTGTTTACTAAAGGCAATTGAAATACGGGTATTTTACCTGAGAAAATTTTACCAAGCGAGATATAAAGAATAATCACACCTAATGTTATAGACAAAAATTGCTGGTATCCTGCAATATAAAATGCATTACCAATTATTCCAAAGCATAGCCCCAAAACAACATACGTAAAAGTACGTCCAAGATGATATCGCAACATCTTAATTGCATAACCTTCACCAGAATACCAAGGCATGGCAATAGCAAGAGGCCCACACATCCCTATGCAATGAAAGCTACCGGCTATCCCTATTCCAAATCCGGTAAATAAAAAAGGCCACATCAGGAAACATTATATTTAAATGTCTGATAATATGAAATACCATTATTGATCCAACTCATTCTCACCTGATATACGCCCTTAAATAAAGTTGATTTATCAATAATTTGTTTACCTTCTTTCACTTCCAATGGGAATCGTACATCTAATTTCTTATCTGACAATCTCATAAAAATGATATCGCCTGACGAAATAGAATCAGTAATGCTACCGGAAATATTCAACAACAACACTTCCCCACTATCTACGATATCGATATGACCATCAGCTTTGGCAAAGTTATCGGATTTGTCTATCAACTCCTGATGCTTCAATTCTTTCTCATAGTATCGATCATCCATCATATCAATAGTTTGATAAGATGAGACAAAAACCATAGTTAGGATGCTCAAAACAAAGATAATAATCGTTATTAAGATTCCATGTCCCCAATTCATATATGAAATTTCTTTATTTAAATGGTCCTAAAAAGGTAGTTTCTACTTCGTCCACCAATTCATTCCCTGCAAATATCCCAATTTTTATCTTATTGCTTCTTTTTATCACCTTACTTTGATCAAGAATTACAAAGAATGTCAAATCTGTCAATCCTTCCTTTTTCAGAACCGGGTTTTTATTGACCATCTTAACAACACCTTCCATATCCATTACCTTTAGCTCTACAGGATACGGTTTATTTCGTTTATTCAAAATCTTTGCTTCATAAAGATTGCTCAATTTTCCGCCATCTAACTCTTGAAATAATTGGCCTTTCACACGTGATATATTACCTGAAATCGGCTTTGAAGAAGCAATTAAATAAGTCATAACCCCCATTAAAAGGATAAGTACAGCAGTATAAGATTTCATACGGGAAGTGAATTTGAACTTCTTATTCTCCCTAATTTCCTTTTCTGATGCATATCGAATTAGACCAAGGGGACGGCCTATTTTGTCCATCACTTCATCACATGCATCAATACACGCTGTACATCCGACACATTCCATCTGAATTCCATCCCTGATATCGATTCCTGTTGGGCACACTATCACACACTTTTTACAGTCAATACAGTCTCCCAGTTCAGATTCTTGATTTTTAGTCATTTTTCCACGAGGCTCACCCCGCACATAATCGTATGACACCTGCATAGAATCTTGATCTAACAACACACTCTGTAATCGACCATAAGGGCAAATAGTGGTACAAACTATTTCTCTGACATAAGCAAAAACGCCATAAAAAATCAATGTAAAAATGATGATTCCCGACAATAAGGTCAAATGATCAGATATAGGCTCACGTATTATTTTTATCAACTCATCCGTGCTGATGATATATGCTAAAAATGTGTTGGCAATGAGAAATGAGATAATCAAAAAGATACCATGTTTTAATCCTTTTTTTCTAACTTTCTCCCAATTCCATGGCATCTGATCCAATTTTTTTTGTTGTGAAGGACTGCCTTCCACAAACCATTCTATTTTCCGAAACAATCCTTCTAAAAAGACAGTTTGCGGACATATCCAACCACAGAACAATCGCCCAAATATGACTGTAAACAATATGACAAAGACAATCATAGTTATCATTCCCACAGCAAAGAGGAAGAAGTCTTGAGGCCAGAATATCTTGCCAAAAAGGATAAATTCACCCTTTGGAAAGTTAATCATAAAAAATGGACGCCCATGATACCTCAACAAAGGAAGCGTAAAAAATAAAGCAAAATAAAAGAAGTTTAAATAATTACGCCACCTTGTAAATTTCCCTGATGACTTACTCACATAAAACCAATTACGCTTTCCATCCTCAGTTGTATTGCTCATCCTGTCTCGGAACGCCTCATTACCGGTGTCATATATACTATCTTCAATCATTACACTTTAATTTTGTGATGTACTGTCCCCCTGTACAGCATTAGCAGGGCTTCCTGCTTTTTCCGAATATAATTCACCTTGTTTTTCTTTGCCACCCGGCGGATTGGAACCATGTATTGACTTAATAAAGCTGGATAACTGTGCGATCTGATTCGCAGAGAAATCTTCCTGCCATGACTTCATGCCTTTTTCGACAACCCCATATTTTATAATTTTAAAAATATCGTTGATACTCCCTCCGTGAAGCCAATAGTCATCCGTAAGATTAGGACCCACTCCTCCTTCTCCGGCAGCACCATGGCACGCCACACAATTGCTTGCATACAGACCTTTGCCTGTCGAAATTCCCGCCTCATCGAGCATTGTCACAGATGTCTCATCCACTAAATTGCCCTGACTTGCCAAATATGCTTTTTGATCTGCATTTGCCTGTGCTACTTCCATTTTATATTCCTGAAGTTGATTAGGCGCTGAATATGCCACATGATAGCGATACATATATACAAAAGCGAAAATAATCGTAGCTATAAAACTTACAGTAAACCAAGGTGGAGTAGCGTTATCCAACTCGCGTATTCCGTCATAACTATGTCCTATATCCAACGAATCTTCTTCCTCCGCAGATTTAAGTTTATTGATCTTTATCCAAAACTTGTTAAAACTCCAAGCTTCCTTTTCCTGAACCGACTCTTGCTCCTCTTTATAAGCTTGAATTCCGGTAAAGTATTTTATCCAGTTTATAAGAACTCCAATAGCTATCATTTCTATAATTATAACCAGATAAACAACCATACGGACAGGACTCAATAATGGATTCAATCCTCCTCCGGCTGCATGTGCATCTCCGGTCGTAATTCCTACTAAAAAGACAACAAGCAGTATTGTGGGCAATTTTAACTTTCCACCACGATTGGCTTCTCCGCTTTCCTGAGGCTTACTCATGGCAAGGTGGAGTGTATTGGCCAAAATAAATATAATCAATAATAATATGCTCGCAAATGCAATTAAAACCCAATCATACAATGCCAAAGAATCAATCATAGAAGAAGATGACGGCTGAGAACTTCCATTTTCGGCCAATAAATCAAAACTACTTATTAATGAGAAGATCATCAAAAGAGATCCAATGATATATTTTTTCATATCCATTATTTTATTTTATTAGAATTAGAAACTTGACCATCCTCTAATGGTAGGTTTTCAAAATGTTCTATTTCGGTAC
>CAKUWM010000051.1 GCA_934699305.1 uncultured Saprospiraceae bacterium
TTTCTTTATGTGGTGGTTATATCGTCAGGTTAGCATTAAGACGATCATAAAGAAAAAGTGGTGGTTTTATCCAACAACTTTAGTTGCGTTGGTCATTAGTGCAACGCTTGCTGTTGGCGGTATTAGAGGCGGGTTTAAGCATAGTACACGCCCCATTACGTTATCCAATGCAGGTGAATATGTGCAAAGGCCGGAACATATTAGTTTGGTGTTAAATACGCCATTTTCAATTGTGCGGACGTGGAATAATGTTGAATTGGAGTTGGTACAATTTTATTCGGATGACGAGGTGGAAAAAATATATTCTCCCTTACATCATAAAGAAGGGGCAGATGGTCAGGAGTTTGATAAAAAGAATGTTGTAATCATTATCCTTGAAAGTTGGGGAAAAGAGGCTGTGGGGAGTTATAATAAAGACTTGGATGGAGGGACATATCGCGGCTACACGCCCTTTTTTGACTCATTGATGCAACATAGTTTGGTATTTGAAAACTCATTTGCCAGTGGAAGAAAGTCTATTGATGCCATACCATCTTTATTGGCAAGTATTCCCAATGGACAAGAACCCTTTGTCCTTACTCCTTATGTCGTTGATAGCATCCATAGCTTGCCGTATCTATTGCAAAAAGAAGGATATGGTGTTAGTTTCTTTCATGGTGCACCCAATGGATCGATGGGATTTATGGCTTTGACTAAGCTCTTAGGTATAAATGACTATTATGGGAAAAATGAATACAATAATGATGCTGACTATGACGGAATATGGGGGATTTGGGATGAACCCTTCTTTCAATATTATGCAAAAACATTAAGCACATTTAAACAACCCTTTTGTAGCGCTATTTTTTCCGTTTCATCGCACCATCCATTTATTGTGCCGGAAAAGTACAAAAACACCTTTCCCAAAGGACCAATCCCGGTTTTAGAATGCATTGGTTATACGGATATGGCTTTGCGGAAGTTTTTTGAAACAGCATCCAAACAAGATTGGTTTAAAAATACCATTTTTGTCATAAGTGCAGACCATGCTACAGAAACTTTTCACCCGGAATATAAAAATGCATGGGGAGAGGTCGCAATTCCAATAATCATATACCAACCCGGAAATGAATCGTTCAAAGGCACGTCTAATAAAATCTTTCAACAAATTGACGTAATGCCCACTGTATTGCGCATGATGCACTATCCTAAGCCATTTGTAGCCTATGGAAAAGATGTGTTGGACACCAATTCACTTAATTTCGCAGTGAGTTATGGTGGCGGTTATCGATGGATTGAAGATGACTATTTGCTCTTTTTTGATGGCAAAAACGCCAAAGGTTTATTTAATTATAAAAAGGACAGATTGTTTCAGAATAATTTGGTGTCATCTTTACCCGATCAAGTCATGAAAATGGAAACACATGTTAAGGCCTTCATTCAACAGTACAATAACCGTTTGATTCGTAATCAACTTACATACCCAAATTAAAGTAATAATACAATATCTGTTATATATAATACAGAATATCAATATGATATATATTTATTAATATAGGTATAAAGGAAGACTGACATTATCAAATTAGGATTATTGAAATTATGAGGTTGAAATATTCTACGTTTGAATTTTTGATGGTATAAGATAGGATTTCTATATGATCATAAATTTCAATTTTATAATTCTAACAGATTTCATATCTTGTATTTTATATCGTTAAAATAATAGAATGAAGGATTCTCCGAAGCTTCTTTGGCAACCGAAACCGGAAGATGTCAATGAAAGTAATCTGTATCGTTATCAGCACTACATCTGCAAGACATACAATGTTGAACTAAATAGTTATGATGATTTATGGAATTGGTCCAATGAAAACAATGATTTGTTCTGGACTAGTTTATTCGAATATTTTGAGTTGAAGTATGATGGTGATTTGGAACCGGCTTTTACCGATGAAGAAATGCCGAATATCACGTGGTTTGGTAATGTTCGACTAAATTTGGCAGAAAATTTAACGAGAAAGGGTGTTGATAAGGAGATTGCAATTGTTGAAACGGATGAGAACGGTGGAAGCCGAAGTTATTCATGGGGCGAGGTATTGTCAATAGCCTCAACGATACAACATCAATTATATGAATGGGGATTGGAGGAAGGCGATCGGGTGTGTGGTGTTTTACCTAATAATTGTTATACCACAGCTGCCTTCTTGGCAGTCAGCGCAAGTGGGTTTATTTGGTCATGTTGCTCACCTGAATTTGGTGTAGAAAGTATTTTGGATCGGTTTGGACAGGTCAAACCTAAAGTTTTACTCTGTGTTGAACGATATTCCTACGGTGGCAAAAACTATTCTTTAAAGGATAAAACTGCACAGATAGTTGAAGGCCTCACTTCAGTTGAATTTGTCTTAAATTTAAGTAGAGAAAGGGGAGAGTCAGAAATAAATCAAACTTGGCTTGTTGACCTTGATACCTCAGGAAATAAGAAGTTGAAATATAACAGAGTTTCTTTTTCATCGCCATTATGGATTCTATACAGCTCCGGGACTACGGGCATTCCAAAAGCCATTACTCATTGCCATGGTGGAGTTTTGTTGGAATTACAAAAGTATCATGCGTTTCATAATAATGTAAAGCAAGGTGAAATGTTTTTCTGGTACTCGACAACCGGGTGGATGATGTGGAATTATCTTCATGGGGCGTGGTTGATGGACGCCAAAATCTTATTATATGATGGAAGTCCGGGATATCCTGAAGTGGA
This sequence comes from uncultured Saprospiraceae bacterium, assembly GCA_934699305.1. GTDB lineage: Bacteria > Bacteroidota > Bacteroidia > Chitinophagales > Saprospiraceae > Parvibacillus. Next base: position 2,738 of record CAKUWM010000051.1, read on the forward strand.
CTTTTTATGGAAGTTGGCGGAAGAGTTTAAAATAAATCATTTCGGAACGAGTGCCCCGTATATTATGGCCAATAAAAAAGCAGGACTTGCACTTGGGGAAAAATATGATTTATCACAGCTTAAATCCATTGGTTCTACCGGTTCGCCCTTACCATCTGAAGGATTTGACTATGTATATGAATCAATAAAGCAAGATGTCTGGCTGTGCTCAATGAGTGGAGGGACAGATGTTTGTACTGCCTTTGTAGGTGGAAATCCGACTTTGCCGGTTTATGAAGGTGAGATCCAAAGTCGTGCACTGGGATGCTCCTTGTATTGCTTAGATGAAGCCGGAAATAAAGTGTTTGATCAGGAAGGTGAAATGGTAATAACACAAGCCATGCCCTGTATGCCCATTTATTTTTGGAATGATAAGGAGAAAGAGCGCTATCGCGATAGTTACTTTGGTATGTATCCGCACCTATGGCGTCATGGCGATTGGATAAAAATTACACCGAGGAATGGTATTATTATCTATGGTCGATCTGATGCAACATTGAATAGGCAAGGAATAAGGATTGGAACGAGTGAAATTTATCGTGGTGTCGATCATATTCCGGAAGTTCTTGATAGCCTTATTGTGCATATAGAAAAAGGAGATGGGGATCATTGGATGCCGCTATTTGTTATATTAAAAGAAGGCGTTTTGCTTGATGACAATATCAAACAGAGAATCAACAGACAATTGCGAACAGATTATAGCCCTCGCCATGTTCCTGATGAAATTATTCAAGTGTCAGGCATTCCATATACTTTAAGTGGAAAGAAGATGGAGAATCCAATAAAACGGCTTCTTTCAGGCATTCCACCTGAAAAATGTTTCAATCCTGATACAATTCGAAATCCGGAAAGTCTCGAATATTTTTATGATTTGGCAAAGCAATTAAATGCTTCTTAAAGGAATCTGCTTTCTATGAATGGACTGTTTATAACTTTAATTTAAGTTAACATTGTTAAAAATAAGATATTCAGGTAATTATGTTTGAATCAATAATAAGGATATTTGTTTTTTTTATTATTCTTTTTAGTACGAGCCCTGTGAATGTAATGAATTGAAATTGCAATAATGGAAAGTTAAACTGAAATTTTGACAAATGGTAATTTCATAATCATATTATTATCTTTGCAAAAAAAATGAGATGAGATTAACATTGAAGTTGATATTAGCAATTGTCTTTATGTGTTCTATTATTGCATGTAAAACAGATCCCAAAGTTACGGACGCTGCAAACACAAAGGGACAAGCCGCCCCAAATGAAAATCCCAGTGGCATTTATTTAGATTATAATGTTCAGGATGTGGGCGCTATTCCACGTGATATTCCTAAGACGGTAACTGTAGTTATTCATAATAATAAACCGGATTCAATGCAAATTACTGGAACACCTACGACATGTGATTGTATGACCATCGGATTACAGAAAAAAAACATCCCATCAGGAGATACAGCCCAGATGCAAGTCACATACAATGCCCGTATCCCGGGATTATTCGAGAAAGACGTTTATGTTGACTATATCGGACAGGATTCAACTTTGCGGTTTACAATGAAAGGGCACGTCAAACAGTAGTTTCTTATCGAAAGATATAACAAATTCAATGTAAGCAATATAATTTACGGATACAGTAATTTAAATTGTTGTTGTGGGTTTTAATATTGTTGTACCATTGGTTGTCTAACAATGTCCCTTAGCTTTTAAAAGAGAAATGAATGCGCTATGTACAGTATGAGAGCGCACTTAGAAAATAATTTGAAAAAAATAATTACAATAATTTTCAATTTTGCTTGTTTATTTCAATAATGGTTTTACATTTGCAACTCATTTAGCGGGTGTGGCGAAATTGGTAGACGTACCAGACTTAGGATCTGGCGCCGCGAGGCATGGGGGTTCGAGTCCCTCCACCCGCACTTACTTTATCTAATATTATAAAGTAAGTTATCTTCAAATTATACTTAATTTATCTTCAACCTATTTCTGAATTAATCTACTACCTATATACAGCTAAATAAGGTTCTATTATTCATTGCAATTCCCTGTGTTTTATTTTTCGTGTGACAATATGCGTTGACGAAGAATAGGGGAAAAATATTTTTTTGCCAATACATATTAAAATATTAAATAATGTGTATATATTTGCAATCCGTTATATTACAATTTAAAATAAAATGTAATATATAAAAATTGAAAAAATAGAACCATGAAAGAGCATTTACCTTCCATTTTGTTGATCGTTATAGGGTGTATCGGATTGACTATATTACGTTTCGGTTATCTGGACAATTCAAGGTCTGCCGGAATAACCATTTCAGGTATCGATATTATTTCTGTGAGTGATAAGACGGACGACGCAAAGATTATCGAAGATGGTATTAGAGTCTTGGATGCCAATCAGATTAGTATTGTTAGTGATACATTAAGCCGTAATTTTTAGTAATATTTAAATCATTATGAACAATGGTTTAACATATATAAAAAAAAATAATTAAAAGCTATTACTTTCTAAAAGTATTCCTTACTTTTGAGCTTTATTAATGAAGAACTAAGTAATTGGAATAGTTATGGCTGAACCATTGGTGGCATTTGAGGGTGCGGATATATACCAAGGCAGGTTTATGATTCTCAATGATGTAACCGTTGAGATTTTTCCGGGTGAATTTTGTTATTTGATAGGTAAGACAGGAGCCGGTAAGTCTTCTTTCTTAAAGACTACCTATGGAGAACTTCCATTGCAACGAGGTAAGGGAGTGGTTGTAGGTTATGATTTAGCAAAGTTAAAGACCAAGCAGATTCCATATTTAAGACGAAAAATCGGAATGGTCTTTCAAGATTTCAACTTATTGCATGATAGAAATGTCGAGGACAATCTGTCTTTTGTGCTGAAAGCCACTTCGTGGAAAGATAAAAAAGCAATGAAGGCTCGTATTGATGAGGTTCTTACTTCTGTGGGTCTTCCATTTGCTGGTTTTAAGAAGATACATGAATTGTCAGGTGGAGAACAGCAAAGAGTCGTTATTGCAAGAGCGTTACTCAATTCACCTTCATTAATTATTGCAGATGAACCAACGGGTAATCTGGATCCGGATACCTCTGATGACATTGTTAAATTAATGCAGGAATTGTGTAATAATGGGACGGCTGTATTATTTGCAACACACGATTACAGAATATTAGAACAATTCCCGGGTCGTATTATCAAATGCGCAGGAGGAACTTTAAAAGTTGAAGCTTAACCCTTAATTGACTTAAAGTGATTAAAAATCAAAACTACAACATCGTTCAACTTGGTCAAGGTAAATATACGCAGGTATATTGTATGGAGCTGGATAATGATCGCCAGGTTGCAGTAAAGGTTCTTAAACCTGCCTACGAAAAGAATAAATATTTTCAGGATCAGCTGATAAGGGAAGCGAAAATGGGTATGCAAGTGCATCATCCTTCCATTCGACGTGTTAAAGATCTGATTCATGATGATATAGAGAATACCTATCAGGTAATGATGGAGTTTCTCGACGGATATAACATGAAAGATTATATCCAAAACTTTGGGTCAATCAATGAAAATCAGATTTTTGAATGGTTAAAGTTTTTTCTTCCCGGATTGATTGAAATTCATCGAAATGGTCTTGTACACGGATTGTTGAAGCCTGGAAATTTTATACTCAATCCAATGGGTAAGTTGAAAGTGTGTGATTTAAAAGGACCTTATTTTGAAAGTGAATTGTTCCCTGAAAATGTTGAAGCAGAAGATATTTTGTACCTAAGCCCTGAGCAGATTCAACACATTGGACCGATATCGGCATCATCCGATATTTATTCATTGGGCGTGACGCTATATACTTTGCTGACAGGAAAGTTGCCTCACATGGAAGATTCTGCTGATATAGATGAGATGCGTCTGCGCATATTAAATGATCCTTTGCCTTTTGTTGATTTTGCCACGGTGAAGATGAACGGGATTATTCAGGCAGCAACTGCAAAGAACCCTAATGAGCGATATGCTGACTTTGAGAGTATGTTGTTGGAAATAGGAGGGGAGCTACATGTAAAACAATCTACCTTATTTTCTACTACAAAAAAGAATATGGAAAGTGAGATGTCAAAGGATAGTTTTTCTGACCATCTGCTTGAAAAAGATAACCAATCCCATGAAGATGATATCCACCACTCCGATGTATTGCCGGTGGAATTGCCATCATTCAGTACGAGTGATGATGCGGTAGTTGAAGAATTGGATTTCAATCAACCCGGTGAACAGGAATCACCGAAAATGTCTGCTATACATCAAGACAAAGAAGTTGAGTCAGCTGGAAATAGTGAAAATACTGAACCTGAAGAAAATCAATCGTTAGACGACAGAATTAAGGCTGTGTGGGATAGAATTGGAGCAACATCAACCAGTGTTGATCCTAAGGTAGATAAAGTCGCAGTCGTTACGAGTTCGGATACAAAGAAAACTTCTTCTAAAGCAATATCAAACACTGTGGAGGAGACTGTGGCTGAACCACCCAAGAAGAAATTGGCTGTCCGTACCGTTAGACCAGATTCCCCTACCTCTCAGCCGGTTGTTGAAAATAAAAAGCCGGAGCAGGTTATCAAGATAGAGCAGGTTGAACCTCAGGTCTTGGAATCGCTGGCTTCAAAGGAAGAGGAAAAAGTTGATGCGCCGGTCGTTAAGCCATTTCCTTCAAGAGAATCATTAGAGAATAAGGAAGTAAACGATGGGGGAGATGAAGGGAAGCGTAAGGTATTAAGCGCTCGGATGTTTTTGGGCATAATAGTGACCTTTGCCTTGATTGCTGGTAGCGTTTATGCATATTATACTTTCAATCGACAAGTTCCACCAACAATTATATCACAAGAGTCTTCAACCGATTCGTCTGAGACTAACCGGGCTGGCATAGTAGCAGCAACCGGTGAAGTTACTGAGGATCAGCAGGCTAAGGTTGATTCTTTGATTCAGGCAGATTCAGGTGTTAGTCTTCTGGATTTGGAAAAGGCTAAGTTGGCTAAGTTGGCAGAAATTAAGGATGCCAAAGCAAGAAAAGAGAAAGAAGCTAATGAGTTAAAAGCTTTGAAGGATCAGATGGCTCAATTTGAGATATTGGGAAGCTACAACAACAATGTTGCGCCCTTCCGATTTAACTACCAAATTGGATTTGTTTCCAAAGATGGAAAGATTGTAAAAAAGCCATTGTATGAAGAGATATTAAGCTATAGCAATGGGTTGGCTCCGGTGAATTTAAAAGGAAAATGGGGCTTTGTAAACTTTGAAGGAAAGGAAGTCATCAAACCCAAGTATAATGAGATATTTGGATTTTCTAAGGGATTAGCCGGGGCGAAAAAAGATAGCAAATGGGGATTTATCAATGCAACCGGACAAGTTGCAGTACCATTTAAATATGATGTCGTAACAGACTTTGCCGAAGGATATTCAGGTGTTAGAAAAGGTGGAAAATGGGGCTTTGTGACCAAAGACGGAAACGAAGTTATTCCTTGCCAGTTTGATAATGCTTGGTCTTTCAATAATGGTTTGGCAGGTGTAGAGAAGAATGATAAATGGGGATTTATTAATACCAAAGGGCAAGTAGTTATACCATTAGAATATGGCCAAGTGAATAATTTTGCGGAGGGATTGGCATGTGTAGAAAAGAATGGCAAGTTTGGTTTTATCAACAAAGAAGGAAAAGAATTGGTCAAGTGTCAATATGAAGCAGCAAAGCCGTTTAAGAACGGTACAGCACGAGTTTTTGATGACGGTAAATGGTTTTATATAAATAAATCCGGAAAATGTGTTCGGGATTGTAACTAATGATACTATATTTACGTTATTAAAGAGATGTTTTTTTGGTATAAATGGCGAGTTTGAGCAGTTGTTAAATGTTTAACTCATTGAAGATAAAGAAACATGTCCTTAATTTAAATATTGAAGTACAGATGAAAAAGAAATATCTACTTTCTCTAATTATCCTAATAGTAACCATGTATTCTTATACGATGTATATTGGTTTAAATAATCATGATTATCAATCTTATATAGCTGAAAAGCATGAAAAAGATACCGTTACAGTGGAAAGCAATAAGGATGAAAGCAATGGTATTGAAATTGTCATCAAAGTAATCGATCGGATTTATCAAGCGGTTACAATGATAAATAAAGTTGCAAATTAATCTTAGTCAATAAATCGTTTGTCCGGGGAAATTTGTTTCAATTTCTGAGACACCCCATTTAAATATTCGTTTATAGACATTTTCTTTTTTCCCTCTGGTTGCAGTTCAATAATCGACACAGAGCCATCGGCACAACCAATTGTTAAAGATGATTTGTAATCTGTGTGCCATTCATTTGGTTGCAAATTATTTTCTGCTGGTAAAGCTTTCCATATTTTAATTATTTTTCCATCCCATTCAAACCATGCCCCCGGATAAGGATTAAGTCCGCGACACAGGTTTATAATATCTTCTACATTATCTGAAAACGAAATTTTCGTATTTTCTCTGTTCAGTTTTGGTGCATGACTTGCCATAGAATTTAACTGCGGTAAGCTTTTTACCTGATTCGTTTCTATTTTGTTTAATGTTTCAATTAAAGCCCCACTTCCAAGTATTTTTAATTTTTCATAAAGGCTGCCAAAAATATCATTATCCTCAATATGGATGTTTTTTTGTAATAAAATATTGCCGGTATCAATGGCTTGGTCCAACTGAAATATACTGACGCCTGTGACAGTTTCACCCTTTATAATCGCCCAATTGATAGGTGCTGCACCTCGATATGCAGGGAGCAAGGAGCCATGTACATTGATAGTCCCTTGAGGAGGCAAAGACCACACCATTTCAGGCAACATTCTGAAGGCGACGACTACAAAAATATCCGCATTTAAGTCTGTTAATTTCGCAATAAATTTACTGCTTTTCAAAGATTTAGGCTTTATAGTCGGAATATTATTTACCTCTGAAAACTGGCTTACAGCCGATTTGATAATTTCCTTTCTGCCTCGTCCTCCGTACGTATCAATATTTGTTACGACAGCAACTACATCATGTGAAGAATGTAACAAAGCTTCTAATGATGCCACTGCAAAGTCGGTTGTCCCAAAAAAAACGATTTTCATATATCCAAGTTAATCAGGCAAAATTAACTTAAAACAATATTATAATACGTTTCCAATTAATAAAATTAACCCGAATTGGTATTAAAGGTACATTCCTTTGCCTTCTTATTCAATTCGGGTTTAAGAAAGATTCGGGTCGGAGAAATGTAATTACCCAAGAGTATGTGTCTTATCGGAATTGCCTAATTGAATAATTGCTTGCAATTATTTTTTCCAAATAGGATGATTTATTCTTGAAGTTTGAATTATATTTGAATCATTTCATGTAAACGTGAAGTATAGTCTTGCTTAAACTATTAAATATTCGAATAATAGTGCTCTGAAAAATGATAGAACAGATTTTGAGTTGGGATAAAGAAGTGATTTTATGGATACATAGCAATATGCATAGCACTGTTGGGGATACAATAATTCCGTGGCTACGTAAACCGACTTTTTGGATACCACTTTATATATTAATTATATACATATTTATAAAATGGTGGAAAACAAGAGGATTGATATTGGTTGCCATTTTAGGAAGTTGTGTAGGTGTTTCTGATTTAATAAGTGTTCACTTGTTCAAGAATATTTTTCAAAGGCTTAGGCCTTGTCATACTTTGATGGATAATCCAGATTTTGATTTATTGGTCAATTGCGGCGGAAAATACGGCTTTGTATCCAGCCATGCTGTCAATCACATGGCTATGGCAGTATTTTTATATTTTTTGTTTAAGAATAGAATGGGTAAGTTTCACCAATGGTGGATTTTGTGGGCTGTTATAATAGGGTTTGCCCAAGTATATGTTGGCGTACATTATCCACTTGATGTTATATGTGGATTTGTCGTAGGCGGAATAATTGGATGGGGTTTTGCGTTAGGCACAAAGCGGCTTTTTCCGGAGTTCATGACTTCTGTTCCAAGGGTCTAAAGGCTTTTTAGAAAGGCATTACTCCTTAGAATTGCATTTTCTTGAATATCCTTATAAAACAAGTTGTAATCTCCGATATGGAAATTTTTAATTTTCAATAGACGAAAACCTTTTATTTTAGGTTCTTTTATCCAGAGGATATTACCTGCTCTCTTTGCTGAGATAATGCCCGGTCTGACCTTTTTAAAATCCTTTAGTACAGCCCCTTTGTGTTCTTTCCAAGCAGTGTAGTCAGTATTGGATAGCCAGCTAATTGGATTTGTTACTATCGTTGTGTTTTCAATGGTCACATATTCCGGTGTATAGTCATGGATAAATGTCCGCCAGCTGCAAGTGCAATGAAATTGATCGGGAAAATCACAGGCAGGAGTTGCCAAATATCCCGAATCCAAAGGCATGCCGGCAAGATAGGCAACTACCATTTGTTTTTCAATGGATTTCCCTTCAATACATTCTTTAATAAGTCGAATAGCATGTGATGTACCTTGCGAATGGGATGCAATGATAAAAGGTCTGCCTTGATTATAGTTGTGAATATAGTAGTCAAAAGCTGATTTAACATCCTGATAGGCGAAATCCAATGCTTTTAATGCAGTATCTCTATTTGCGGTAAAATATACTGAAATGTGTGCTTGTCGATACCGAGGAGCATAAATTTTACCAACTTGATTGAAAAGGCTTGCTTGATATTTGATGGAATTTTCATCAGTTTCGTTGTTTATTTGTATGTCGTCGATATCTGCATTCCATTTACCATCTTTTAATGCATTGGTGTAGGAGGTGGGATAAACAAAGAAAACATCGACTTTGCTGTCTCCTTGAAGGTCTGTACCAATATTACCGGGTATCAGGTCTGCATTATCTCTTTTTTGAGGCAGAGCTGCCCAATTGTCGGGGTTAGAATAGTCTATATTTTTTACATCCTGAGCAAAAAGGAATTGGAAAAAAGACAATAAGAAGAAAGTAATAACAATTAGTTTCTTTGACATAAAATTATAAGTTAGGATAGAATCAATACGTTACCTATTTTGCAAGGATTTCACTCTTTCATCAAAGGTTGTTTGTTCTACCGGTTCAAGAAAGCTGTGTAACATGGACGTAATTTCCGGTTGATGTATGGCACTTTTATTGTTTTTGACATCAAAATAAACGGCTATCATCCATAAGATACATTGCAATTCTCCGGATTTAGCATCTTTCATCTGCATTTCAACCTGAATTGACTTGGGGGTAACTTGAATTACCTGACTGGTTATGGTGACAAAGTTGTTGTAAAATACCGGTTTGAGGTATGTTATTTTATTCTGAAACATAACCCAAATGTGGCCGGTATTCTTGACGTGTTGATAAATATCAAAATCGGCATATTTTAAAAGATGATCTTCTCGTGCATTGAGGAAATAATCTAAATATCGCATGTTGTTGAGGTGCCCCATTGGGTCGCAATCGGAGAATCTTATTAAAGCTTCTGAAGAAAATATTTTAGACATATTGAAAATTTAGAGAATGAAACAAGTGATATAACGTCAAAGTTCATAATAACGGGATTGAAATTATCAAATTTTCGAATTTATTTGTAGTTTGCCCTTTAAAATAGTAGTTCATTATAATTTAAAATTATGGCGGAATTAAATGTGCGCAAAATAAGTAAGGAGATGAAGGCTACACTCAAAGAGGAGGTTAGTCAAATTGTATCGAAGGGCAATAGGCCACCTCATTTGGCTGCAATAATGGTCGGAGATAACCCTGCGAGCAAAGCTTATGTCGGCAATAAGGTGAAAGTGTGTGATGAATTGGGGATTACCAGTACATTGCTCCATTTTAATTCTGAAATAACCCAATCGGAATTAATTGAAACAATCCACAAGCTAAATGAAGATGATCAGGTTGATGGGTTTATATTACAGCTTCCTTTGCCTGACCATCTTGATGCACAAGCCTTGTTGATGGAAATCGATCCGACAAAGGATGTTGATGGTTTTCACCCAACTAATTTCGGTAAAATGGCTCTTGGTCTGCCCGCCTTCTTACCTGCCACACCTTACGGAATTATTTTATTAATTGAATATCTAGGGATAAATCTTTCCGGAAAAAAAGTGGCAGTCTTAGGCAGAAGTGACATTGTAGGTACACCAATTTCAATTCTTTTGTCTCGTAAAGCCAAGTATGGCAATGCCACCGTGACTTTGTTGCATTCTCGGAGTAAAGATATAGAAAAAGAGCTGCTAAGAGCAGATGTAATCGTTGCTGCTATTGGAATACCCCATTATGTGAAGGCAGATATGGTCAAAGATGGTGTTATTATTTTCGATGTTGGGATAAATCGAATTGAAGATCAAAGTTCACGGACGGGTAGTCGTCTGGTAGGTGATGTCGATTTTGAGGCAATCAAAGATAAAGCTGAGTGGATAACACCGGTCCCGGGTGGAATCGGATTGATGACGATAGTAAGTTTGATAAAAAATACAATTCAGGCTTACCATAATCGGTAGATT
>CAKUWM010000052.1 GCA_934699305.1 uncultured Saprospiraceae bacterium
TGATTCCTAAGAAATATTTTGCAACTCATCACCTGAGTCTCAACTTGACCGATCGAATCAACATAGGATTGTTTGAAAGTGTTGTCTTCAGCCGTCCAAATCACTTTGAGCTGCAATATCTCAATCCGGTTATATTTTATCGAACAGTAGAGCAAATGGTTGGAAGCCCGGATAATGCCATGATCGGGGCAGATATGAGCATAAAACTGGGAAAATCTATTAAATTATACGGACAGTTGCTTTTAGACGAATTGATTATCAAAAATCTGATAAAACAAAATGGGTGGTGGGGCAATAAATATGGTATTCAGGCCGGATTGCAATACTTTGACGTTGCGGGCATTGACCATCTTGATATGAGAGCAGAATTTAACCTGGTCAGACCATATACTTATTCAGATAGTGATAGTACGGCCAATTATTCTCATCATCTCCAACCATTGGCACACCCGATGGGAGCTAATTTTTATGAAAACATCCTGCAACTGAGATATGTCCCCTTTCCGGCTTTGGAACTCAATCCTTTTATGATGTATGCTGTTGCCGGCGAAGACTACAACGGAATCAATAGCGGGAGCAATATTTTGAAACTCAATAAAGACAGAACGTCTGAATTCGGTGTTGACTTACCCAATGGATATCGAGCAGACATTTGGATATTCGGAATGGACGCATCTTATAGCATTTATCACAATCTTTACGCCGATGCATCGGTATTATGGAGAAAGAAAAAGAGTGTAATCGTTCAAAACAATCGACATGAATTGACAGCTTCTGTCGGATTGAGGTTGAATATTGGGCGCAGAAAGCTGCTGTTATAGGGCGCTGCTTCAATCGAGATGAAGAGATGGTAGATTTTTCGACTTTCCGCAAATACTCGTTTATGATGAAGGTACGAGAACTTCGCGCACTGCCAAATCAAAAAATTGTGACAAAGTCCAACCATGGGCTTGTGCTTGTTGTGGAATGATACTCGCCTCAGATAATCCGGGCACTGTATTGACTTCTATCAAATGAAAGGTCTCGCCTATCAATATATAATCTATTCTGACGAAGCCGGAGCAATTTAATTCCTGATAAATAGTGGCGGTCAACTGTTGCGCCTGTTGAGTCAGTTCGGCGCTGATGTTAGCCGGGGTGACCTCCTTTGAGGCGCCTTCATATTTGGCTTCAAAGTCGAAGAACTCATTTTCCGGAATGATTTCTGTCACAGGCAAGACGACGATTTCACCATTGACACGCATGACGCCATTGCCAAATTCTCTACCTGCCATCATCGCTTCCACTATGATATTCTCATCAAATTGAAAGGCATATTCTATAGCCGGCAATAGTTCTTCTCTGGTTTTTACTTTGCGGACGCCGAAGCTGGATCCATGTGCATTGGGTTTGACAAAGACCGGCAATCCCAACCGGCTGATGATGTCTTCCATGTCTAACCCTTCAAAAAAGGCCTTCCTGGTAATATATACTTCTTGAGCCATGGACACCAGACCCTTAAGGGCTCTTTTTGTCAAAGATTTATTCATAGTAAGGCCGGAGACAAAGCCATTGCAACAGGTGTATGGAATGCCTAAAATGTCGAAGTATCCTTGTATGACGCCGTTCTCCATAGGAGCGCCGTGAATAGCGCAGAATACAGCTTCTGGACGCCATTTAGAACCATCAAAGTCTAAGGAAAAGTCATTTTTATCAATAGACTGACCGGTTATTATATCCGTCCATCTATCCCTTTTAATATCTATGAGCCTTGCATCATATCTGTCTTCGTGGAGATAACGGTGCACAACCTTGGCACTTTTTTCAGATACAACCCTTTCTTCCGTGTCTCCACCGGATAGAATAGCAATTTTAATGCGATCAGACATGATAAATATATTTAATGTGTAAATTTAGTTATTTATTGGGATTTAGTTGGCAATTTTACGTTATTCAAACAATATTTTAATTTTAAAAACAGATAATCAAATACCGATTTGACTTTTAATATAGACCAATTGATGGAAAAGATATATTGGTCTATTTTACTTTTACAATTCGTATAGCATAAACCCGAATTGAGCTGTAAAGGTTTTGAAAAACCGTATAGTGCTGAGCACGAATCGTACATCGATTCTGCTTTGTCTAAAACGGAATGTGGGTTAAATATAGAAAAAGGAGGAAATTCGAATGAAAAAAGTTGTTATTCAACTATAATAAAGCCTGCCCAATAATACGGTTCATATTTCTTTAAGCGCATAGTTTTCTGAGCTTCATGTAATGCCTTCCTTGGACAAAGTTTTCTTATTAGAAGGTTGTTATAAAAAAGAGTAATGAGTTCCATGGTCTGATAATCGGGTACTTGCCAAAGGGTCATGATGATTTTATTCACACCGGCAATTTTGAAAGCTCTACCTAAACCATAAACTCCCTCTGTCGAATGAATATCCCCAAGACCGGTATTACAAGCGGATAATACTATTAGTTCTGTATTATTTAGATTAAGTTGCATGATCTCTTTAGCGGACAGAATGCCATCATCCGCACTATTGGATGAGGTATTATAGGATATATTATTGTTGACACCACTGAGTATCAAACCGCAATTTGGCGAATCAAAATAAGTGGATTTAACATCAAACCCGCAGTCACATATTTTCTTATTCTCTTCTTGATATTGTCTAATAAAATAACCATGCGTTGAAAAGTGGATTATTTGCGGTGAAATTGCTGTTTTATATACATATTTATATTTTTTTAAGTATTGCTCTAAGGCATTATTTTGGGAGAGCTCTTTTACGAAGTAATTGGATTGGATTAAGCTTTTGGTAATAGACTTGATTTCTTCAGCTGAGTATATCAATGGCTTCCATTTCGGTGAATTTTTAGAAGATGAGGATACTTTTTTAAAAGTAGGAGTGTTGCCGTGTATTTTATTATTTGATTTTTTTACTCTATCCAATGTAGAATTAAAACAAATATTACCGATGACTAATGCTTCTTTCGGCTGTGTTTCAGTGTTAGGCTTTTGCTTTATTTTCAGGACATCTCTAGTGGAGTTCAATACAACGATATCAAATACATCGTTAGCTGTATTTTTATTGTCAATCATTAAGGCATTAATATTTACTTTGTGTAAGTTGTTATCAAGGCAGATATATAATGTCGTAATACCTTTTAAATGTGGCAGGAGTGTTTTCCACAATAATGAGGATAATTCATTGTTTTGATATAATGAATTTATGCTTTGGAAGTCGGGTTTATCCACAGTACCAAGAAGAAATGAACATAGTTGATTTGATTGAAAAGTAATAAATTCAGGAAATGTGTCATTCTTCTTTAATATCAATGCGCCATAAGTAGGGCAAACAGAATCGATGTTTACCTTATAATTAAAAAAAACAAATTCAATACATGCTTCTTTATCCGTTAAATTAGATTTAATGTCTTGTATTGAAATGGGTTTAATATCAGTTGAAAAATACCTTGAAGTTCGATTAAGCTCTTTTTCCAGTTCGTTTATCTGTTCACTTCTATCAATCTGTCTATATTCAAGGCTGTCTAACGCTAATTCTTTATTGAGATTTTTAGAATTTAGTTCAGCAATGGTTTTATAATTTTCCTTAAGCGAGTCATTCGTTTGAATCAGGCGGTGAATTCTCATAATTGAATTAGAAACGAATCCATTCAAAAACAACCGGCTATTGTATGCCAAAGTAGAAAGGTTGCTTTTTTCATTTTCTTTTAGAGAAGAGAATAAGATGTCAAGATAATAGGAGGCGTCATTAATAAATACTTCAAGCTCCTGAAAGGACATAAAATATTTGGCATCATTGATTTCATTAAAATAGATTTCCAATGATTTTAACAGATATTCATTATTGTTGTTTGACATATCTTTATCAAGAAAGAACTCCACCTGTGCCAGCATTTTAAGTATCGATTTATTGTCTTTTTGATCCGAACCAAAACTTTTATTTATAGATTCAAGGGACTGTAATAAGTATTTTTTTGCTTTCTTAAGATTGCCTTCTTTAAAATATACTTGACTCAGCGAAAATGCGATATATCTTTTTTTCTTATTTCCCAGACTAGGTTCTCTGGCGAGTAAAGAGTCACACAAATGTAGGTAGGGTAAAGCCTCTGTCAATTGATCCCTGTCGATGAGGAAATTAGCAAAGTAATACAATGTATTTCCATATTCGTATGTTAGTAAATAATAGGAAGGCAGTGAGTTGAAAGTAGTAAAAACCGACTGAAAGGCCACTTTAGCCTGATTGTATTCATTTAAATAATAGTATGCATTGGCAAGATTGACTTTGGGGTTTATGGAATTAATATGATTTGTTCCCAAAAGTGAATCAGTGCGATATATTCGAATCAGTGATATTTTTTTTAGTTCATGATAATAGTCTATTGTTTTATAAAAGTCAGCCATCTGTATCAACAGATCACTATACTCATTTGTGTAGATGCCATTATTTTCATATTCAAACTGTCGTTTTGATGCCATAAAGCAAGAGTCAGCCTGAGCCAATTGGTTATAATACTGGTGTAAATAACCTTTGAAGAAAAGAAAGTAGGCAGGGTAAAATTGATTTCTTAATTTATGTATAGTATTAAAATGGACAATTTCTGTCAATAAGGTTAAAGATTCTTGATACTTGCCCGCTGTATATAATGCATCATTATAATAATCTATTAATTTCCAATATAATTGAATATCTTCTTTTGGCGTAAACCCATTTTTGTAATTTAAATAGCATATTTGGAGTTCTTTTATAAAAGTATTGGTAAATGATACCGTATCTAACTCAATCGTTGAGTTTATTACTGCTCTGATAAAATGTGTATCTCTGTCTCCATACTTTTTTTCATTTAAAGAAACATAAATCTTTAAATTTTCAACCATTGAATCAACATTCCCTTCTTTTTTGAAATTTGTGGCTTTTCGGAAATAATGATGAATGAAAATGGGTGAACCTCCCGTTTCATTCGAAATAGGTTTATGAGATAGATCCTTTGTATTATCTAAATGTTCGAGATATATGTCATTATTCTTATGATTTGCGTTTGGGCTTAAATTCTGGTTCCAAAAAGCAGAATCATTTTGAGAAAACATTAAAATACTGCAACATAAGGTCAGAATGAGTAACCAGGATAATTTTTTTATTATTCGTTTCATATCAACTCAATTTTGAATTGAAGAATTTTACTCGAATGCTGAAATCGAGGTTTTTCAAAACCGAAGATTTCCGATTATGAGGGACAACCTGATGTGCAAACCGTTTCAATGCTTGTTAAACCATTGATTACGAGGTGCAAATCGATTTACCAACAGTTGAATACAACTTATAGCAACTTGAAAGTAAATAATGTAATGCCAAATTTAACCCATAAAATAATGACGGACAATATAACTTTAGTTAGGGGTAGGTATGTTGAAGGAATGGCATTGCTATGAAGAATGATTAGTGGGTTAGTGATAATATTCCCACTGGAATTATTCAATAAGAGAGCTCCCTTGCCCTACAATTGATTCATGATCATCTTAGACTTTGTATAATATGGATGTCTTGAGTCTTTGACTATTTTAGAAAATATATCTTTTGCCTCTGTTGTCTTTCCTAACTTAAGTAACATCAATGCTTCATAAAATGCTGCTTCTTTCTTATATCTGGAGTTATTGTCCTGAACTACTACATCGAATATATTTTTTGCTTTGGTGTATTGATGATTTGCGGCTAAGGCATTGGCATATAAAAACAGGAGATTGCTGTTTGCTTTCTGACTGTTTGATAATAATTTGAAATTCTTGATAGCGGCTGTGTAGTTTTTTTGCCAGTATGATTCCATAAAAATGAGGAAAGGATCTTGTTCATTCTCGCCCCTTGTTCCGGGATATAATGATGGATTATAATATGGTGTGAAATTCATTGCATACAGTTCATCCGCATTTTCTTTGTAGATATGCTCAATGAGACTATCATTTTGAGTCAAAGTAATATCCGTTTCTTTTTCCGGTACTGAAGTGCCGGATTCCAATTGTTTTTGAGAGGATAATTTAGTATTAATGGGCAAATTGGGATTTGTAACATTCGTATCTTTTTCCGGTACTGAAAGTATATTGGATGCCATTGGTTTTTGAGGGAATATTTTAGAATTAATGGGTATGTTGGTATCACTTTTTGTAACATTCCTCAACCAAAAGCAAAAAACTACTAATAGAGCTAAAAGACCGACAAAAAGTATTCGATTTCTCGATTTTATTTTGACGTCGGACTGTTTGCCGGCAATATTTAATTTTTGTTTAAGCTCCATTCTACCTGCAATGTCTATAGAGTCGAAAGCCTGTCGATAACTTTCAAATTCATTTTTGAGATCCTCATCATGTGCCATGGCTTCAAATAAGGAATCTCTTTCCTTTGCATCTAATTCTCCGGCAAAATATTGCAAAATCACGTCACTTTTATTTTCTGACATCTTTATTTGAATTAGCATTAATAATATCCTTCAATCGACTCAAACAGCGACTTATGGATGCACTGACCACATTGTTGTTCTTCATGCCAAGCTCTACTTTAATATTGTCTATAGTATTTCCCATATAAAATCTACTTATTAGTATTTTTTTACATTCACCACCCAATAGTTCCAACGCAGTAACGACAGAGGCCTCATTATTAAGTTTAATTTCAAAGTCATCCATCAAAACATCTTCCTCTTCGGGGAACATTTCAGTATAAGTAGTTCTTTTGGCTTTTTTATGATTGTTTAGTAAAATAATCTTTCCAATTGAAAATAAATAAGTACTCAATTTGCTCTTTAATATCAAAAGCCTTCCATTCTTAACATTTTCAAAAAAAATAAGTATGGTTTCTTGCCATACATCCTCCAAGTCCTGATTATTGACGTTAAATCTTTGTTGTGCCCAACTGACGAATTTTTTCCTGTTTTGTAAATATACCTTTTCAATGGCCTCATACTGTCCATTCTTAATGGCTTGGAGCAATTCTATTTCTGATTTTGCCATTAAAGTCTATTCTATTTGCCTTAAAGTGATGAGGTATATCATCAATTGAGTAACAATTATTTCAAAATAGGTATTAGTTAAAACAAAGCTACATAATTTTTCAAAAGTTTAAAGTTTGACTCAATTTTTTTAAATGAATACAGATATTTAATGAATATTGTTCCAAACATTTAAAAACCTTTAAATTGCTGTATTTAAGAAATAAAAATTACCTTTAGACAATCAATTAATTATTTTATATTCTTTATCTCAATGATAATTTTTATTATACTCGCAGTTTAAATAAAGCCACATGCGTACATTCTTTTTCATTATTTTCTTGGGAATGGCCCAACTTGTACAAGGCCAAGCAACCTATTCTCCCTCTAAGCAGGTCAAATTGAATTTTTGGATAAGCCCGGATGGAGAGCCGACGTATAACCTAATTTATAAAGACAAAATCGTTGTATCTGATAGTAAATTAGGCTTTGAACTGGAGGATAAGACCGGAGAGAAGAACACCTTTGCCTCTCAAACAGAACAGAAGGCCTCAGAGGCAAGAAGTCAGATGTATAAAGGTTTTAAAATAAAGACTATAACAGAATCAACTTTTAATGAAGTCTGGCAGCCAGTCTGGGGAGAAGAAAGCAATATTCGCAATCATTACAATGAGCTTGCTGTAACCCTTGACCATCCTGCAACCGGTCGCATGATGGTTATTCGATTCAGAGTATTTGAAGATGGTCTGGGTTTTAGATACGAATTCCCCATGCAGAATAATCTCATTTATTTTACCGTTAAGGAGGAAAAAACGCAATTCTCTTTACAAGGAGACCCTATGGCATATTGGATTCCCGGCGACTATGATACCCAGGAATATGATTATACAATTTCCAAGGTGTCTGAAATCAAGCAAAATATGAAAACGGCCATTACCCCCAATGCTTCGCAGAATCCATTTTCTGAAACAGGTGTCCAGACGCCACTACTGCTTAAGACAGAGAGCGGACTTTATATAAGTCTTCATGAGGCGGCATTGTTCAATTACGGCGCCATGCACTTGAATTACAATACGGAAGACAATTCGTTTGTATCCTGGATAACGCCGGATGCCGATGGCACTAAAGGGCATTTGCAATCACCTTGTCATACTCCTTGGAGGACTATAATTGTGAGTGATGATGCCCGAGACATATTGGCATCCCGCATGACACTCAATCTCAATGAACCCTGTAAGATTAAAGATCCTTCCTGGATAAAGCCTACTAAGTATATAGGCGTCTGGTGGGAGATGATAACCGGTAAAAGCCAATGGTCATATACCTTTGACGTGCCTTCTATTCTAATAGGTCAGACTGATTATTCTAAATTAAAACCTCATGGCAAGCATGGAGCGACAACAGCCAACGTAAAAAAATACATCGACTTTGCCTCAAAACACGGCTTTGACGGAGTATTGGTGGAAGGATGGAATATTGGTTGGGAAGATTGGTTTGGCAATTCAAAAGATCATGTTTTTGACTTTGTAACGCCATATCCTGACTTTGACATGGCTGCCATTAGGGATTATGCACGCAGTAAGAATGTGAAGATGATTATGCACCATGAGACGTCTTCATCTGTCCGGAATTATGAACGCTACCTGGATACTGCCTATCAATACATGAAGGCCAATGGCTATGACGCCGTAAAAAGCGGTTATGTCGGAGATATCCTTCCGCGTGGTGAGCACCACTACAGCCAGTGGATCAACAATCATTACCAATACGCGCTTGAAAAAGCTGCAGATTACAAGATAATGGTCAACGCTCACGAAGCAGTCCGACCCACGGGAATCTGTAGGACATACCCTAACTTAATCGGCAATGAGTCGGCTCGAGGTACGGAATATCAGGCTTTTGGCGGCAGCAAGCCCAATCATGTTACTATTCTGCCCTTTACAAGGCTTATCGGTGGCCCTATGGATTATACACCTGGAATATTTGAAATGGATATATCCAAGCTCAATCCCAACAACCATTCCCACGTCAACAGTACCTTGGCTAATCAGTTGGCTCTGTATGTCACTATGTATAGTCCACTTCAGATGGCTGCCGACTTGCCTGAACATTATGACCGATTTCCGGATGCCTTTCAGTTTATTAAAGACGTCGCAATTGATTGGGAGAAGAGTGTTTATTTAGAAGCCGAACCGGGACAATATATCACCATAGCCCGCAAAGCAAAAGGATCTCAGGATTGGTATGTAGGAAATGTAAACGGTAATGATGGGCGTAACAGCACACTCAGTTTAAGTTTTTTGGACGAAGACAAGCCTTATTTCGCAACGGTATATATGGATGGGCCCGATGCTGACTATAAGTTGCGCCCGCAATCTTATAAAATTGTGAGCGGAAAGGTGGATTCAAAGACTGTTTTAAAATTGCATTCTGTCGCTGCCGGAGGCTATGCCATCTCTATCAAAGCATTAAACGATGCACAGCAAGCGAAGAAGGTGAAAAAATTAAAGCTAAAATAGCCGGTCTTAATAAGGCTAAACAGGACGAAATAGAGTGCCGAGGAGCTTTCATAAATGCCCTATTTGCATCGTGGGAACTTAGGATAATTATTGAGAGGAGTTTTTCAAATTAGATTAATACAACTTTCATACCTTTGACTTTCCATTCAAAAGGGTGAGTGCATATTGGGAAAGATTCTGAAAATACTTGACTGGTTTATTATAAAGAAGTATCTGACTACCTTCTTCTTTACGGCGTTTATTTTTACAATGATAGCCGTAGTAATAGATACGAGTGATAAATTGGAAAAGTTTTTAAAGGAAGATTGTACACTTCACGAGATAATATTCCAATATTATGGCGCTTTTATACCGCACATCAACTGGCTTTTGTGGCCACTATTTTCGCTGATAAGCGTGATATTCTTTACATCAAGGATGGCCGCCAATTCGGAAATAATCAGCATATTCAATGCGGGAATTAGCTACAATCGTTTTTTAAGACCTTATTTTATTTCTGCGGGACTAATATGCCTTATTCATGCAATAGGTAATCACTTTTTTATTCCAGTACTTAATAAGAACCGGATAGAGTTTGAGGCGAAGTATATTAAAAAGGTGGACGACCAGAATCAAAACAATGAAGTCCACTTGATATTGTCACCGGATTCTAAGGTGTATGTTCGTTTTTTCAATCGGATCGATAGCGTAGCCAGGGATTTGAGGATAGAACGGTTTAAAAATGGCAACCTCATTGAGACCTACAAGGCACGAGAAGCCAAGTTTCTGGGAGATTCTTCTTATTGGCTTCTTACCGGTATTGAAAAGCATACTTTTGACAGCTTAAAAGAGAAGTTGTACTTACAGCCTCGTGAATCCGTGAAGATGAAGCTCAATATAGGCCCTGATGACTTTTACACGATACGCAATTTTAATCAGACGCTGCCATCACCGGCATTGCTCAACTTTATCCATAAAGAAGAAGCGCGGGGGACAGGTGTAGCAGGCGAGTATCTCATAGAATTTCATCGGCGTACGGCGGATAGTGCCACTTTATTTATTTTGATGTTGATAGGTGTTTCTGTAGCTTCGCGAAAGATACGGGGCGGCATAGGCCTTAACCTTGCATTGGGGGTTTCTTTAGGAGCTGCATATATGATTCTTTCGAGATTTTCTGTGACATTTGCCCTAAGCAATATTATTCCACCACTATTGGGAGTATGGATTCCCAATTTAATCTTTATTGTAGTGAGCATCTGGCTAATAGGAAAGGCTCAAAAATAAGGATGAGATTTTTTTGTTCTTATTCCTTTACAAAATTAGTATGATAAATACCCGATTGGTCAATTACTTGAACAAAATATGCTCCGGGTGTTAGGGACTCAATAGGGATGGATTCAGTATATGGTAATGACATCAACATCTTTCCATTGCAGTCAAACAAAAATATTTGGAATGATTCTGATAAGTGTTTCGGAAGAAGTAATGTGACATGACCGGTGGCTGGATTAGGAAATACTTGGAAAGGAGACAACCTCATAGAATGATTATCAGAAGTAGCCTTATATCCAAAGCGCAAAATATTATTGATTACTAAAGCATCTTCGACGACATTTTGATTAAATTCAATCAATCTGCCTTTACTGTCTAACACATATTCAAGCTTTTCTTCAACTTTTTTCTGGGGAGCTGTCATTCGATAATATGAGATCCGCTCCAAGTCGTTATACTCAAAAAGAGAAGTAGCCTGAGTCAATCCGAATGTCTGAATTACCCTTGACAACCGATTCTTGTTGTCCCACTTGTATTCTAATTTATATAAGGTTTGTCCGGAACTATCGCTTACAGTAGAAGAAATGTCATCCGATGATACGGATAATGCCGATAATACCATAGACCCTTTGGTTCCATTTGATTTTCTATTGAATTTTTGAAAGTCTATTGGCTGCTTTACATATTTTTGAGCGGCATCCTCCCGACTGAAGAAGTAGTTGTCGATACCAAGTGAATCCATTTCAAACCATTCATTGAAATCAGGAAATAATATCGAATAATCGTCTTTTAGAAACACCACATTCTCATATATGTAATCATGTAGGATTCTACCGCCTGATGAGTCATCTACCCATTCAGACGAAGAAAATCGGGTTAATTTATTTTGATTATATTCAATGTCAAAAACTCGTTTGCCAATATTCCACTTTCCTTCTTGGAAGTATAAATATTCATAATGCCGAATCCGTTCTAATCCATCATATTCAATGGCAAGTGAGTCTCCATATACGATGTTGTGTTTTTCATCGTATTCAATAGATGAGATGAGCCGGTTTTGTGGGTCGTATAGATGTCGTTGTACGCCTTTAAACACTTTTTGGTCATCTTTAAATAAATAGTAATCCATTGTAGAAAAGCGTGTTTGATTTCCCAAATAGTGATAGTAATAGACATAATAATCCGCTATGTCCTTATTCTTAATAGTTGCCTCCTCAACTCTTCCACGACTATCGTATGTCACTATAACTTGGCTGACTAATGTTTCCGGCAATTCGTCATCAGAGAAATAGATAGAAAGTGTATCAAAATTGAGCAAAAAAGTACGCTCGTCTCCAGATTTTATTTGTTTCATTTCATCTATCAACGCAGGCAAACGATTTGCTTTAAAATCGTATGGTAGTAAGTGTGACTGTGTAATGCCCTTGTGTTGAAAAACAATAAATATTGCAAAAACAAAGAAAAATCTCATGAAGTTTGATGGTTTATCCAGCCCGAAATTATAAATAAATTCACATTCAGGACAATTTTAACATTTTCAGGCGGACAACACAACATTTGGATTAAAACCATTTATTTCAAAAAACTTTTTTATCTTTACCGTATAACCCAACATATCACCTTTGTCATCACGTATATTAATAAGTTTCGATTGGGCGATGAAGCGCCTGCTAAGAAAAAAGCCAATTTCGGTATCCTCAACGGATTTCTGACAGAGCTATTAGGGAAGAAATCACTGTTACTCACATCCTTGAGTCAAAGGGCAATAAAGAAGAATTTAACCCCCAACTCTAAAATTTTTACGTAATATTTTAAAAAAAGCTCAGTAATTGTTTGGTTACTCAGCTTTTTTATCTTATTTATGTATTTCGTAAATACGGTATATATGTATCATGAATACCCGGACTGTGCGCTGGCCTTCCGCAAACCTGGAACAGAACTCGGGTTTATTAATAATACTTATTATCTGTATGAAGTAACCGCCTTTTATAATTCGGTTAAAAAGAAAGGAAGAAAGAAAACTGGGCCATTGCTTGGTAAAATTACTCAAAGTGATGGCTTTATTCCTTCCGCCAAGAAATCATTGAAAGACAAGGCTTCTGCCGGTGTTGATATCTCTAAAATTTCCGTAAGAGAATGTGGCTTTTCTAATTTTTTAACTGTGTATGGCAACGAAATCGAGAATAATCTCAAAAAAATTCTTTCCTCATCATTACAGACTCATAATTTATAGGCTTATTGCTGGCTGGTGCATAATAGCCTCATTAATAGGATGCCTTTATTGATAAGCAAATCTATGCT
>CAKUWM010000053.1 GCA_934699305.1 uncultured Saprospiraceae bacterium
TCGCTGATCCTGTTGATCGCGATGTATGTCTTTCCGCTCTTTTACAGCCTCTTTCTCCTTTTTTTCTTCATTGCGAATCTTTTGTAGCTCATTTTTCCTTTGACGAGGAGACATCCTGTCCTTTTTTTCTTGTGCTAATTGGGCTTCGCTATAGTTTTGAACAACGTATTTAAAGGAATTTTCAGCGCGTTCGTAATCTTTTTTGAGGAATTGAGCTTTTCCCATTTGAAAGTAGCTATCATCGACCCAGTGACTGGCTTTGTGTAGATAGATATCTTTTTTTAACTTGTCAATGGCGGTATTTAAGGTAGAGGAAGCGGTAGTGGTGTCCAAATCCAATAAATATGGGTATATGATGAGTTGCTCCTGAAAGTTGTCTGGATGCTTGCTTTCTATCTCTAAAATAGCAGCATTAAGCAATTCATTAGCGTTGAAATAACCATTGTAATAAGCGGTCAGGTTTTGGTATGCACGACCGACAAAGCCTACGTCTTCCTTTTTTTTGTTGGGGGAGGCGCAACTATTGAACAATAGGGCTAATAGTATGATACTAGACAGTAAAATCGGATGTTTCTTCAATGTAATTATTTCTTTTAAAAGCTTTGTTTTAGAAGTCTATGGACTTTATAACGTTACTTTAATGAAAAATCGCACAAAGTTACACCAATTATTTTTATTTAAAAATCAAGATACTGAATGGAGTATATAACAAATTTCCCTAATGACTTCATTGTTTTCCTCGTCCTACTCCTCTTAAGTAGGAGGCCAAACAATGAAGTCGTTCTTTTTTAAAGTTAATCCCTCAATTAAAAAGTCAGGCGTTGATTTAATAAAAAAATGAAAGAAAAGGTTGTTATACACTCTACAGAATGAACGGTAAAGAATGAATCGATGAGAAAGGGATTGAATTGCCGTAAATTGAATACTTGAAGTAGTGGCGATATGCCGTCCGTATGAAACGAAAAATTAAGATACAGTTTAACCCCTAATTGTTTTTAAAGACAGCACGTTGCCTTTAATAGGAATATGGGTTAAATGGGGTAAATACTGAATATATGGAAGCGGAAAATGTCAAACACCTTGTGAATGTAGTCGTATTATAGTGCTTTGCGGAGCATAATTTTTACATTTGTGTTTTGTTAAGAAAAGGCGACCATGTCACAGGGAATAAAAGAGCGAGTTAAAAACTTTTTAAAGAGCAAGTTTAAGATTGTTATTTTTGACGAGGTGGCAATGTTACAGAGGAGAGTATATCAATTGACCGGTTTAAAAATAGTGACATTGACAGGAGGCGCTATTCTTGTTGTTTTTTTATTAGCTGTTGTCCTTGCGACCCAAACTGGAATTTTAAGGATTTTAGGCCCCCGACCGGCGATGTTGTTGGGTCAGGATTATATTGCCTTATCGAAACAGGTAGATTCTTTACAACGGTTGTATGAGCAAAGTGAAAAAAAGTTTGCGAATATCGAAGATGTCTTGACCCGACAGATAAGTTCTGCTTCAAAGGCTGAAGTAAAGTTAGCTTTTTCGCCATTTGAAAATGATGATAAAGGTCAGGTAGAACAGGAAAAGTTGCCAATGATACACTTTCAAAAGCCTGTGGAAGGAGAAATAACGAGCTCATTTAGTCTCGAAAAGATGCATTATGGTGTAGATCTGGCGGCTAAATCCAATTCTCCCGTGCGTGCCGCTGCCGGAGGCATTGTTTTCTTAAATGGGTATTCGCGCGATGATGGTTATGTGGTGATGATTCAGCATCCCAACGGGTATTCAAGCTGGTATAAGCATAATTCTATGAATCTTGTTGTGACGGGACAAGAAGTATATAAGGGTGAAGAAATCGCTATTATAGGCAATACGGGAGAAAATTCTTCCGGACCTCATCTTCACTTTGAGCTATGGAAAGATGACAAACCCTTGAATCCGGAGGAGCAAATTCCCTTAAAAACCGATTGAAGATAGCACCATTTTTAATCCAAATCCTCTTAAAGACTATGTTTTTGCCTATAATTATGAATTCGGGTGTTATTTATAATACAGTGAGTCTAATTATGGACAATATTCGGCACCAATTTGTATAACTTGTCAGTAGGTGAGGTTTTTTGATCAATGGCAAAAGTTATTTTATCCCCACGTCCGGCCTGTGCTGCTTCCTGACCATTGACTCTTATCTCGTCGAATGTCAGGTGATGGACGCCAAAATTTCTTCCCAAGACAATAAGTTTATCACCTGATTTGAGTTTGCCGGTTTCTATTTCAAACTCTGCGACATTTATTTTGGAGAAAAAATTAGTGCTTTTGCCTACATAAATTTTCCTTTCGGTGGCTATGGATCCCGGATTGTCTGTCCATTGACCAAGTTTTCTTCCTAAATAATATCCTTCCCAGAACCCGCGATTATAGACAGTAGAAAGCCTTTCTGTCCATTCCTGTATTTTTTCTTCACTGTAGGTGTCGTCCTCCAATGATTGTAATGCTTCGCGATAACAATTGGTGACGGTATATACATAGTCAGCACTTTTTCCACGCCCTTCGATTTTAATGATATCAATGCCGGTTTCGGCGAGCTTGTCTAAGATGTCTATGGTACAAAGGTCTTTAGGCGACATGATATACTCGTTGTCGATGACCAGCTCATTGTTAGTCTCAAGGTCGATAACTTTGTAGGGGCGGCGACAATTCTGGGTACATGCGCCTCGATTGGCGGAGGCATTTTGTTCGTGGAGGCTTAGATAGCACTTTCCGGACACGGCCATACACAGCGCGCCGTGTGCAAAGACTTCTATTTTCAATAAGTTGCCGGACACGCCACGTATGTCTTCTTTTTTAATGGTAGATACGATGTTTTTAACCTGTGTCAGGGTCAACTCTCTTGCAAGGACTATGACATCGGCAAAGGGGGCAAAGAACTTAGCGGCTTCGGCATTGCTGACATTGGCTTGTGTAGATATGTGTAAAGGTATCTGCATGCTTCGACACATCTCAATGACAGCAAAGTCGGAAGCAATAACCGCATCGATGCCATGGGTTTTTACTTCCTGTAGGATGGACCGAATGAGTTGCATGTCATAATCATACATGACGGTATTGAGTGTGAGACATGTCCTGACGTGGTGTGTCCTGCAAATGGCACTTATTTCAGGCAGGTCTTCAACCTTAAAGGAGTTGATAGATTTGGCTCTCATATTCAGTTGTTCTACGCCAAAATATACGGCATCGGCGCCTGCATGTATAGCCGCCATCAGGCTTTCAAAAGAGCCTGCGGGTGCGAGCAGTTCAATATTTTTCATCTTTTATATTCTCTTTGCTAAGTTTTTACAAATTTTCATCAAGGCTTTGAAAGGCACGTTCTTTGCGCTTCCCTGCGAGGATAAAATTTTTCTCTTCTTCTTCTGTTGTCGTGATGACCGGGCTTATCGATCTCTTTTGGGCATTGCTATCGATTGCAACAAATGTAAAATAAGCCAAACTGAGGGGCTTGATCTCTGACTTTCCAACTTGTCGGACCGTCGCCTCTACCATGATTTCCATGGAAGTGTTGAAAGCCCGGGTTATTCTGGCTTTGATGGTCAGTATGTCACCTACTTTAGCAGAATGGAAAAAGCGGACGTGGTCGATAGACGCTGTTACTGAGATGCTCTTTGCGTGTGTCTGGGCACATACGGCCGCTGCAATGTCCATCCATTGAACAAGGCGTCCACCCAAGAGGATGCCCATTGGGTTGGTGTCATTGGGGCATACGACTTCTGTTTTGATGGTCTCGGAATAGGCGGGTGTATTTAATATAATGTCTTTATCTGTCATGAGGTAAGTAATTTAATGATATTGAGCAGAATGGAATAACGTCCTTCCCGGAGACATCATTTATTCCATTCTGCTTTACGTATAAGTTATAATTCTTCGAAGTGTGCGGTAAAGTGGCGTAAGAATTTCGGTTCTTTGGTAATGCGAAGGCCTTTGACTTGATCTCTATTCTTTATTATCTCATCAAAAACCTCAATGACATAGTCAATATGGCTTTGGGTATATACTCGTCGGGGAATAGCCAGTCTGACCAATTCCATGGGTGCAGGGACCAGTTGTCCGGCGTCATCGTATTTGCCAAACATGACGGATCCGATTTCTACAGCCCTTATTCCACCAATTTTATACAACTCGCATACCAGGGCCTGACCCGGATATTGATGTGCAGGGATGTGTGGATAAAGCAAGCCGGCATCGACATAGACGGCATGTCCACCTATTGGGTACAATACGGGTACGCCTTTCTGTCGCATGTGTTCGCCTAAGTATGCCGTGCTCTTAATACGATAGTTGAGGTAGTCGTCTTCAAAGACCTCTCTCAATCCGATGGCAATAGCTTCCATGTCTCTTCCGGCAAGCCCGCCATACGTCGTAAAGCCTTCGGTAATAATCAACAAATTGGTGCAAGCCGCGGCTATGGCTTCATTTTTGAGGGCGAGGAAGCCACCGATGTTGACGAGGGCATCTTTTTTGGCGCTCATAATACAGCCGTCTGCAAGGTCAAACATCTGTTGAGCTATTTCACGATAGGACACGGATTCAAATCCGGCTTCGCGGTGACGGATAAAATAAGCGTTTTCTGCGATTCGACAACAGTCGATGATAAAGAGAACACCATATTTACGGCAGATTTCAGCGACGGCGCGAGCATTGGCCATGCTGACCGGTTGTCCGCCGCCAGTATTATTGGTAACGGTCAAAACTATGGCGCCTATGTTGGCAGCTCCTCTTGAGGAAATGAGGTGATCCAGCTTGGCAGTGTCCATATTGCCCTTAAATGGAAAGTTTGAGTTGTGATCAAATGATTCAACACAAGGGATATCAATGGCTTCAGCGCCTGAAAATTCTATGTTGGCACGAGTGGTGTCGAAGTGGGTGTTGCTAATGAAGACCTTACCTTGTCCGCCCAGATAACCATAGAGTATTCTCTCTGCTGCTCTACCTTGGTGAGTGGGCAGTATGTATGGGCAATGTGTGAGGTCTTTTATTTCGGCCTCTAATCGTTCCCAGCTTTCTGCACCGGCATAAGATTCGTCACCGCGCAGAATTCCTGCCCACTGCTCACTACTCATAGCAGATGTGCCGCTATCGGTCAAGAGGTCGATGATAACCTGACGAGAATGGAGTAAAAAGGGGTTAAAGTGGGCATCCTGCATGTGCTGTTTTCTTTCTTCTGCAGTGGACATTCGGATGGGTTCGACTGACTTTATTCTAAATGGTTCTATGATGGTCTTAAAACTCATGTTATTGAAATATTTTGCTTTTAAAAAAATATGCAAAGGTCATATTTTTTAAAATTAAAAAGTATGATTGTAGTCATGTTTTTTAAAAGATAAAATTGTCGTCTTTTGCGGCAAAAATTAATTATGGGTTTAGATAAAAGATCATGGGCAGAGCCTTTTAAGATAAAAATGGTGGAGTTGTTGAAAATGACAACACCAGAACAACGTAAAAAGGCAATTAAAGAAGCGGGTTTTAATACATTCCTACTCAAGTCTGAAGATGTATATATTGATTTGCTTACGGATAGTGGTACATCGGCAATGAGTGATCGGCAATGGTCGGGCTTGATGTTGGGAGACGAGGCATATGCCGGGAGTAAAAATTATTATAGCCTTGAGAAGGCTGTCAAAAAGTATTATGGATATAAGTATTTAATTCCGACACATCAAGGACGGGGAGCAGAAAACCTGTTGTCTCAGGTGATGATCAAGAAAGGAGACATTGTGCCGGGAAATATGTATTTTACGACAACCAGACTACATCAAGAGTTGGCGGGAGGAATATTTGAGGACGTCATCATCGACGAAGCTCATGACTCTGAAAGCCTTCATCCATTTAAGGGGAATATTGATCTAAATAAGCTGGAATCGTTGATAAAAAAACATGGAGCCGATAAGATACCCTATGTGTGCGTCGCTGTAACCGTGAATATGGCCGGTGGTCAACCTGTTTCGATGGAAAACCTAAAGCAGCTACGCAGCCTGACACAGCAGCACGGCATTAAAATTATGCTGGATATGACGAGGATAGCTGAGAACGCCTATTTTATTCAACAACAGGAGAATGGCTACGCCAGAAGAGGTATTGCATCCATCGTGAAAGAGATATGCAGCTATACCGATGGAGCCACCTTCAGTGGGAAGAAAGATGCATTGGTCAATATAGGAGGTTTCCTTGCAGTCAATGACCATGAGGTGTTTGAAGAGGCAAGTAATCTGGTCGTTGTGTATGAGGGATTGCATACTTATGGAGGATTGGCAGGCAGAGACATGGAGGCAATGGCTATCGGAATAGAAGAATCCGTGCAGGATGAACACATGAAGGCGCGAATAGGGCAAGTATTTTATCTTGGTGAAAAGCTGTCTGAAATAGGTATCCCTATTGTCAAGCCCATCGGCGGTCACGGAATATTTATTGATGCCAAGCGATTCTTACCTCAACTGAAACAAGATCAATTCCCGGCTCAGGCATTGGCAGCAGAATTATATATGGATTCCGGAGTCAGAACAATGGAGCGAGGTATCGTGTCTGCCGGTCGTAATACGAAGACCGGAGACCATTATTATCCCAAACTTGAGTTGGTTAGATTGACAATACCTCGAAGAGTATATACTCAGGCTCACATGGATGTCATCGCAGAGTCTGTAGAAAGAGTCTATGAGAAGCGCAAAAAAATCAAAGGACTTGAAATGGTGTATGAACCAAGGTACTTGAGGTTTTTCCAAGCAAGATTTAAGCAATTGTGAGGACGACCTGAGAGGGTGACCCGGTAATTATTTTAGTGAATTTGTGATTGGTTTAATTGAATAGTGGTGGAAAGAGCCTGTAAATGGACTGTATTCATAATATGAGAATATCCCAATCTCGAATTCAGTATTAAGGTTTAGAAAAACCGTCTAATGCTGATTATGAGTCGTACATCGATTCCTCATTTGTCTTATCTATAATTGGGGTTAAAGACAACACTTTGCCTTAAAAAAACAATCCGGGTTAAAAAAATAAAAAAACTTGGCGATGTATATTCAATGCTTTGAAATGAAAACATTAATTGTTAGCGACTAATACACAATTAGATATGATAAATACTTTAAATTATTTTTGTTATATTTTTCCGATTTGGCAAATTGTATATTGATTTTATTTTAAAAAAACAATAATATTATTTATATATATAAAAAAGCTTATATGTTTGCGAATTGAATGTTTGTTTCTAAACAATAGGATGGACATCAATTTTATTAGGTCAGAAAACTACAGCTATGCAAAAGGAATCTCATTTTTTGCAACGGATTCGGCTAATTATAAGGGCTGAATCTCGATTAATAGGCTATTCAGCCACCCTTTCCGTCACGCTTTTATTTGTTTCTAAATTATAAATTCTTTCTG
Source organism: uncultured Saprospiraceae bacterium (assembly GCA_934699305.1). Classification (GTDB taxonomy): domain Bacteria; phylum Bacteroidota; class Bacteroidia; order Chitinophagales; family Saprospiraceae; genus Parvibacillus. The sequence continues at coordinate 7,414 of CAKUWM010000053.1, forward strand.
ATGAGAAGAGAACTACTATTTCTATGTAACTGCAAGAAGACGATGATAATGGCTTTGTTTGCAGCATTTATGATTGTAAGTTGGGGAACAGGAGATTTATTTGGACAGTTCCAGATAACGTACCCTAAACAAGCCAAATCATTATCAACATGTCAGGGCGCAGACTCACTGTTTGTCCGGATTGATGTAACTCAAGCCGGTAATAATGGTAACGTCGTCGTTAATTTACCGCCCGGAATCGTGTATATTTCCGGTTCGGTGGTGAAGACCGGTGGAACGATACCTACGATTACTGAATTGAACATTTCGAATCAGAACCAACCGGTGTTTAGCATCGGAACCGTCAGTCCCGGTCAGTTTATAACGTTTATTATAAAGCGTGAAGATCCTGAGTGTGTGGCAAGACAGTTTGTCATTAATGGAGGAGTTATGAAAGACAGTATCCGGGTAAATAGTTCTGCAGGTACTGTAACTGAATATAACCCTAACACCAACTCATACAACTTAAGATATGCGTCATTAGCCCTTTCAGGGCAAGGTCCTATCGGAGGCGCAGTGGGAAGTACCGTGATGCGGAATATAATGATAACCAATGGTGGATTTGGACCATTGAGTCAATTTACATTCAAAATAACAGAAGATATAACCGGATTGAATACGACTAAGCTCGAAACCCCGGGAGGAACGTTGATTACACCGCTTTCAACAACAGTTTTAGGTAATACCAGAACGATAACATATACAATAACATCGGCGTTGATAGCTCAATTTGGTGATGGAGACAATTTGATGGAAAATGGTGAGGTGGTAACACTCAAGCGGACTTATCAAATAATAGGCTGTACACTTCCTTCTAATTATCATGTTTCGTGGGGATGTGGAGGAGATCAATGTCAGACATTGTCCATTCCGCAGCAAACGAATACCGGAAATGGTGTGCCCCGCATTCGTTTAAACAAGACAACAGCAATCCAGAAAACCAATATGTGTAAAGAAGTCATCTATGAATATGAGATGAAAAATACGGGTAGTGAAAGTGCACCGGGAGCTGGAACAGCCTATGATATCGACTTTTTGGCGGGGATGAATTATTCAGGTAGTTCTTCCCTTATTCATAATGCCCCAATATCTACCATCTTAGATGTTACTGTTGGTGGTGTAAATATTACATCCTGTACAAATTGCCCGGGAAACATAGGAGTGAGAGGAGATTTGTCGTTATTGACATCTGCTCAAGGTGGTTTGATTGATGGTAATGGAGATGGAAAATTTGATGACTTACCGGTAGGTGCATCCTTTACTGTTAGAATAAGGATGCAATGGGATTGTCAGAGTACTTGTGGTATAAACCATTCAAGTGGAGAGATGAAGGTCAGTACGGATTATAAGAATCAATGTAATGTAACCGTAAGCAGAAGCGTCCAAACAACGACACCTAATGAATCATTGTATAAATTGTCGGATCTGGGAATAGAAGGTCCGTCTGATATACACAATGGTGAACAATTCACCTTGAGTGTATGTCAAACCTATACGGAAACATTGCCCAATGGCTCATTTTTCGATTGTCCAACCAATGATTTGATTCTTCAAATTCAAGTCCCTAATGGATTTACGCCGGTTTTAAATACTGCGAAATTTAATGGAGTAACCGCACTCGCTAACTTTAGTGGAGGTCTATTAGAAATTCATGGTAATGCAAGTGGCGGATCAGGCCTTTTTACATGTTATGACATTGATTTTACGCTCAATTGTGCACAATATGTCGGACCGCCAAATTTTGTGATGACAATAAAGTATGTATGCGACCAAGCATGTGCATGCATGGAGAGGTGGAACTGTAAGACATGGGCGCCTAATGTCCATTGTCCTGGTCCATGTGCTACAGGCGGATTGACAACACAGAAGACACTCGTACAAAGGTTGACCATGGGATACACCGATAATATAGCTACTGCGAGAGTCAATCCGGCTTCTGTCTCTGTATTAGAAAAGAAAAGAGCGTTGCCTTGTGATACTTTGATGTTCTCTATGTATGGTATCCAACAAGGTGGCACATCAGGAGGGGTAACTCAAACATGGAATAATGGTTTCTTACATTTGGAATACAATCAATTGAGTGGCGCCAATCTCTTGAGTCCTGCCTCCGGATCTGTTCAGTTCTATGACCAAAGTACGGGCACCTATACCAATTGTATCCTTCCTGCTCCTACGGAAACAATCAGCGGTGGAAAGCATATTTTAGAGTATAATCTAACCGGTTGTCTTGGAGCCAACACATTGTCTCCGGGAGACTCTATGAATGTTTTTGCAAAAATGACTGTTTTGGACAACTCGGCATTGGATAAGATTCCAACCCAAATTCCGGGCATTTCAATCTACCACTATAATTTGGTATCAGGGAATAAAGTGTATTGTGAAAGTTACAGCGCTGAAGTATATCCTCATACGTATAAAATGGTGAATAGAGGAAGTTCAGGAAGTTTTTCTGTTACCGGTTGTTCCAACTTTAATGTCAATCACTCCATCAATACGGGAGTGACATATGACCAATACACGATGGAATATCGTCCGGAAGGTCGATTGGATAGCATTGTCCTTGATCTTGGACCTACCGGCACCTTAGACCCTACCCATCCGCATACGCTTCAAGCGGCAAATAATGGCAGTGGTTCCACCTTAGTTATGTTGGGAGCACCTACATATTCTTCCGGAAATAAATATACCTGGATTAATCCGGGAACATGGCCTATAGGCGATGAACGGTCTGATCCGTTTACATATCGAGCGGACTTTTTTGCTTTGCCTTCATGTGCATCAACTAATGGACCCGCAAGAACAAGCTATTATTTTGATGACAATTACTATAGTTTCCCGGTTGAATGCAAGACACCAAGCGTATTAACGCTGTCCGGAAATGTTACGATATCGTTGCCTAATGTTACCATTACCAATATGTCGGGAACGGTTCCGGCCGCACATCCAACCAAATGGAATGTTAGAATACAGAATACAAGTGGTACGGGAGCTAATTACGTATGGGTAGCATTCCCTACGGGTAGTGGAGTGCTGACAGCAAGTGGATTGAAAGACTTGAATACAAATACTGTAATTCCATTGGTTTCTTATTCGGGAGGCGTATGGGCACAACTTCAGACTAATCTTGCCGGAGGCGGCATTATTGACTTAGAAGTATCTGCAGATTTGGCATCCTGCGTAGCAGATTCACTCCAAGTTGTGATGGGATGGGATTGTAGAGAATACCCAACCGACCCGGCATCTACGACCTGTGGAAAGAGCCTTTATCTTAAAGAAACAACCATGCCAAGTGAGGTTCAACTTGTTTTAGTACAAGAACCAACAAATCCTGTTCCGGCATGTTCACCTTTGCATTACGAATTAATAATAAATAGCGCACAAGCAGCAGGTTTGACCGATATTCAATTTGCTTTGCATACCGTGAATGGAATTACAGTATCTTCTCCGGTAGAATTTGAATATCCTGAAGGTAGCAATAATTGGCAAGCTTTAGCTAATTTAGGCGACTCAGAAAATATGTTGTTCGATGTGATGACACATACACAGATTCCGCCAGAAGGCATACCTGGTACATTTGACAACTTATCCTTGCCTCCTCGACAGATTAGAGTGAGGTTTGATGCTCAATTGATGTGTGAATTTATTCCGGGATCAAGCTTTAACTTTAACATTTATGCCAACAACTTGTGTGGTGACCCTGCAACAGGTAATGGTATTAAAGTTACAACCCAGGATATCAAAGTCCAAGGATTTACTTTCCCTTATCAAGAAATCTTAACAACAAGCTCCAGCCAATCTACGGTCAATTGCGAATCAGAAGCTACAGTGAGCCTGCATCACCTTATATATGGTGTAGGATCTTCTATAAGTGGAGATTATGTCGAGGTTGTTTTCCCTCCAGGGTTAAAATACTCAGGTACACTCAACTGTACCGCTAATTGTCCGACTGTCTTAAGTTATATAGATAACGTGGATGGTACTTCTACTTTGATCTTGACCAAACCAGCCGGTATGTCAGCTGGAAGCATCATGGACTACTCAATAGGTGTTCTTGCTAAGAGCGCTCCGGTATGTAACATAACCAATAACAATATTATCATCACCTCCTATGCCGTGGTAGATGGATTTTATTGTGGCGCAACGCAATGTGCAGATATTAATTTCCCTTCTGTCAAAGATACCGTCAATATCTCGCCGGTACTCTCCAGCTTGTCATTGAATGTAGCACAAATCAAAACTTGCGAAAGACCAAATGGAACAATTAAAGTAAAGGGTTCTGCAACGCTATTGCAAAACGATTTGGGCCCAACTCAAAGTGTAAGCATCCAAGTGTTATGTCTTGATGCAAGTGGAAATCCTATCGGTGCTCCAGCAGCAACCCAGACTTTCAATGGTCCGATGACAGCAAATACTGTATTTAACTTTGATATGTTAGCAACTGGTTGTTCTGCTTCTAATAATATAAAAATTATTGGCGTAGGAACATGTGTATGTGACACTTCCGAAACAACAATGCCTGTCGGTAATTCAACTTTTGATACGGTAAGTGTTGTGACAGATTGTATAGATGGTCAGAATGAATATTTTATGACTGTAACCGTTTCAGGAGGAACAGCGCCATATACTTTGACAAGTGCCGGATTGACCGGTACCTGGAATGGAACTATATGGACCTCAAATCCTATTCCTGGAGGAAATAGTTATGCTTTCTCTGTAACAGATACAGATAGCTGTAATGTGGTCAATGTAACAGGAGATGGCCCTGTATGTTGTACACTCGTTGTGACTTGCCCTTCGGATACTACCGTAGATTGCACCTCATCAACAGATGTCGCATCGATGGGTAGTCCAATCGTAATAAGCTCTTGCGGCACAACTTCAACGACACATACAGATGTGACAAGTAGTCAAACCAATGATTATAACTATGTAATAACCCGAACCTTCACTATTGTTGATGAAGCCAATGATACGGTGACTTGTGTTCAGATTATTATGGTACAAGATACGACCAAGCCGGTCTTTGTAGAGGATCTTCCGCAAGACACGACGGTCAATTGTGATGCTATTCCGGAAGCAGTTGTGTTGACAGCAACTGATAATTGTAGTCCGGCAGCAAATGTAACGGTTGTATATAATGAGGTTCGCACCAATGGCAATTGTGCTAACAATTATACCTTGACCAGAACATGGACTGCCACCGATGAATCCGGCAATGAAACGGTTTATACTCAAATTGTAACCGTACAAGATACGACCAAGCCGGTCTTTGTAGAAGACTTGCCGCAGGATACAACGGTCAATTGTGATGCTGTACCGGATGCCGTTGTGATGACAGCTACAGACAATTGTAGCGGCCCTTCGGATATTACCATTGACTATACAGAAGTGCGTGCGGATGGCGATTGTCCATACAACTATACCTTGACTAGAACATGGGTAGCTACGGATGAATGCGGTAATGAGACTACACACGTACAGATTGTAACCGTACAAGATACGACCAAGCC
>CAKUWM010000054.1 GCA_934699305.1 uncultured Saprospiraceae bacterium
ATAAAACCCTATTTAAAAATGAAAAAGTTGTGTGTCATTCCGTTTAATAGATTTCTACCTTTCATTCTATTTATCGGACTAATCTCATCCTGCTCCGACAACGTCAAGCCCATCAACGAAGAAGAAGTAATCAATAAAGTAATTGTAACATTGAAAGACAATGCCAATCAAACTTATGAACTATCCTACTTTGATTATGATGGCAATGGACCGCTTTCGCCAATTATTTACGCTGACTCTTTACCTTCCAATTCTGTTCTAAATGGCAGTATCAGACTGCTCAATACACTTGCATTACCCGAAAAAGATATCACAAAAGAAGTGCGCGAAGAAGGTACGGAACATCAATTTTTCTACCTTATAAATGGGCAGGATGCCCCCACCATCCGTTATTCAGATCAAGATCAGGATAGCAATCCTATCGGGATAGAATTCCAATGCACGACTAAGGCCACTTTTGAAGATACCATAAAGATTGTGCTTCGCCATCAACCCGACAAATCAGCATCCGGCGTTACCAATGGCGATATATCACATGCAGGAGGGAGTACCGATGTGGATATTGAAATACCGATTATTGTGAAATAACATATAGCGTTATTATATGTATATTTTACAGATTATAAACAAGGTACATCAACTTCTAATCAAGTGATATAATTTTCCTTTATAGCTCAATATATACGATCCGGAAGGCAGATCACTTAAATCAATGTTGTCCGGCAATATAAAATAGGTTCGCACCCTTTTACCGGACAGGTCTGTAATGGTGGCTATATCCGCCTTTGAATCCTTTTGTTGTATGAAGAATCTACCGGAACTCGGATTGGGAAATATTTGTAACACCTCTTTTCTATCGACTTTAATGGGCAAGATATCCGAATACTTTATTCTTCCTTGTTCATCTGAAATCATCAGCCGATAAAAATACAACCCTTCGGACAAATGCTCATCCCAATGTCGGTATAGCTTCGGCTTTGTCGTAGGGCTTACTGTTTCTGTATAAATCGTTTCAAAGGCTGAGGTTTCTTGCCTTCTTTGGAGGCTATACGTTTGCTTTTCGTTTATTGCTTCAGCAATCCATACCAATTGGACATTTTCTTTGCCATCATATTTTGCACTAAAATGCGACAATTCTCCTATTGCGAGTGGGAATTCGGTTTCTGGTATAAAATCCAAACATGAGTTGTCGAGGCAAGCCTGATACTTTGGTGCTGTATTTAAATATGGCGGCTGCATATATATATCCGACAAGTGCCCCCAGGAGCCATAAATGCTTTCTTGAACACCGGAAAGAACAAATGACATGGCTAAGCGATTGCCATGGTTTCTAATGTCATCCAACACATCATTATACAAGGTGTACATACTATTGAGATACTGGGCATCATACATCGCCTGAATATAAGGAGGTACATTAAAATCGGTATAGTGCTGTCCCCCTTCATAACTCACTATCTCCTTACCAAAAACCTTTATATTCCGATAATCCTGTTGTATAATATCTCTGAATCCGGATGCACCATTGGCACCAAAATAGGCATTCCTGGCATTCATATTAACGTCTTCCCCGGTAGAGCCACCATGAAGAACAGGATTGCCTGACGAACTGCGATCGAGCCCAAAGTAATAGGTCGGTGAAGCCAAGTCCCATTGGTCAGAAGGAATTTGAGATAAAATCTGTTCATTGATATAATTGAAGCCACCTTGTATTCCTAAAACGCGCTTAACCCGTGCTGTCTGTCCGGCAAAGACAGAATGCCATATTGTAAATATCCTTTTTGCTTTCTCTGCATAAGCCCTGCCATAATTGAGATTTTCAGGCTTATTTTCATTATTATATTGTGCCTGACCAAAAATCCAGTTCCATACTTCATTAGAATACTCCAAATAAATCGTCAATCCAGGCTGGAGATTGTCTCGAAACATGGTCGCCATCTGCAATACGAAGTCATCATCAGCCTGATGTGGCACACACACCCAAACATTCTTATTGAGTTTATTAGCCAAAGATATCATCCTTTCGAAGGGAACGCCTTTGCTTGACCCATAGGTCCGATCATCGATATGAGCACGATCTGACCAACTAATCAGTGGACTATTATTGACAGCACCCCAATCCATAAATCGAATGGTAGTAAAAGGAGATAATCTACTCAAGAACACCGGATTAAAAATATTTTCATCCGTATTAACAAATTCATGTTCTGCCCTCAACAATCGAAAATTTCGCATATAATCACCGGCTTGTGAATATGTAACATCGAGCCATATATTGCCAGACTCCGCGGGAACTTTAAAATAAATTCGACCGGGAGATTGTTCTATGATTTCAACACTATTGATAGTAAACTCGGCGACTCCATCATATAGGAAAACATAATAATTATTGGCTCTCAAATTAGCATTGCCGGAAGACAGCACATATCGAACCATGGTACTTGAAGAAACTGAGGTTGCCTGAGGTATTGAAAGTGGATACCCATCCTCATCGATCAATAGTTGATCTTCAACATTGGACTCCCAACATTCACATCCCTCATGGAATGTCACTATACCACTTCGTACTTGTTTCGCTAAATTAATAAATGAATTTTCATTATTCCAGTCGGCAATACCAGTTATATTAACACCCATCTCCATGCTGCACAAAGCCGCCTTCCAGCCGCTACACGTTGTCGAATCTGTTGTCATAGACAATTGGTATGAATCCTGGCACCCATTGCTACCGGTAATCGTTACAGCATAATTGCCGGTGGCAAGGTTATGGTATTCATTGTCATTGGTTGCGGCAATTGCATTTCCATCCTTATCGCGAAACAAGATATTCCAATCCGTCGCAAGGCCATTGTTAATGCGTATTTTACCATCATTCTGTCCACAGGTAGCTTCATTGAGCATGGTCACCGACGTCTGACAAGGAAAGGTGTTTCCTGTATTTAATACTTTGACCACTTTTGACGTAATTGCCTTTAAGCCGTATGAATTGGTAACAGAAAGAGTAACATTGACCAGGCCAATGGCATCAATTCCATAGGTATGATTTGATGTGACACCTGAGCCATGTGGGCTTCCATCTCCCCAATTCCAGCTATATTCTAGCATACTACCATTGGGATCGCTTGATATTCCGGCATCCACTTGTACAGAAAAAGGTGCAATACCCGATTCCGGAGCAATCGTAAAGTCCGCTATGGGAGGGAGAATGATATCCACATTTTCGTCAGGAGCGACTATCGGAAAGCTGGTACCAATCCTCAGTTCGTCCATCTGCCCATTCTGCTCGACATCACCCAAATATGCTGCGACCGCACGTATTCTTAACTGTGACGGCGATATAAAACCAAGTGAAGGCTGGGATGGAGGACCGGAATAACCCAATTCAGCAGGATTGGCATAAAGACTAAATTCGGTTTCATTTGCTATAAAATCAATCCTCAAAACAAGGAATGCGGTCTCTCCGGGAATTAAAGCCTCCGATGAAGGAACAACCTCATTTCCCACACGTATTGACCATCGCTTTTCTCCGCCAACGTCTGAATCTTCCCCAAAATATCCGATGCCAATTCTATTGTCAGAACTGCAATTATTACACCAATTGATATTGGAATTGTGCAGATCAAAATAAACATGTTGACCATTATCTTGCGACTTTTGCAACAAGGCACTAACCCATAATGTAGTGCCCACAGAGCTACCGATGGCATCATCATTCTCGACATACAAATTAAAAGGACCATTCTCAGCAATATCCAGATTACGTCCGGCCGTAAGATACTCATCCCCGCCTGATATGCCCCTTCCAATAGTCTGAAGTGACTGATAAGTCAGCCCGGTGGATGAAAAAACATAACCTTGCAAGCTTTCATTCTGAACCGACCAATTGCCGCTCCATCCGGATCCACCAGAAGTTGAATGCAAAGGAACACCCGCCTCATGATCAAAAGCATCATAAGCTAAATAGACATTTTGTCCCAATGCCTGGTTTGCAGAAACAATAAATAAACATAGACTAATCCGGTAAAACTTCTTTAAAAACTCCATGCTTTCTGTTTAAATTATGACAAAATCAATGCTTTAAAGGGAACAACTCCGAAACTATCATCATTATTTAGGTAGCCCATCGTTTGCTTAAGAATCCACCTTCTATAACTATTTCCTTTTGATGCGGTCATAAGTAACTATAAAAGGTAGAACAAATCAATGCTGAATATATCCTCCAATGAATCAGAATAATTCAAACTATCCTATCAAAAAGGCTTTCAAAGCCAAGATATATCCTACTTCTTTAATATAGTATATCTTGCAAGAAAATGTGACACATATTTTTATATATAATATATATTTCGCTGTATTGCTTTATATTATATTACATTTTTATCGGAACAATATTCATAAGTAAGCAAGATTGGTGGCTCACCTTATGGTTTCAGACTCCTTTTTACCGGCTGCTATCAAGCTCAAAATTTCACGATAGGCTTTTAAGAAGGGGGCATTAGACCAAGGAGTCAGATAATTATTATGAAAAAGTATGGAAATCTGATATCCGGAATGCCAGGTTGAGATCATTTTATTAAATACATGGATCAACTCTTCCGGTTTTCCGGCTTTGTCAAATACCGTATCCATTAAAACCATGGGAATAACTTTTAACCGGCTTCCAAAAGGCATAAAAGAAAAAGGATATCCATTTCGCAAGCCTTCTATATCATTCCAACCAAGCCCCATATCCGTATGTATTCCGCCTTCTTCTATACGTTTCCAATCTTCCGGCAATCGATATACCAGATAATGATTGCGATTAATTGAGGTTGGCACGCTTATACAGCCTCTCTGCTGGTGATAGGATGTCTCTGAGGTGCCGTAATGCAGTCCCACTTCTGCGCCTATCTTTATCAGGATTTTTGCCGCATCGTTCAACTGACTTATAGAATAATCCGCATTATGGATTCCTTTATGAGTACCGGTCACGGGCAACATAAAAAATATTGATTTAAGCCCAAATCCTCGTTCCAATTCAACGATTTTGCCCAAGTCCGACCAAACCCTAACCCCGGTAAAAAGATGCTTAAAAAGAGCCTTAAAAAGTGAAATAGAGGGTTTCTTGAAAAAATATGACAATTCCTGTCGCAAGCCTGAATTCAGAAGATCTACGTCATGGCTTAGAAAGATTTCTTTCCTTTTTCTGACTTGTACATTGGCAAGGCCACATTCCTTAATAACAAAGCGTTGCATCAATGGTGTGACAATATCCGTGTATGTATCAAAATGCTTACTGTAAAGGCTTCCAACATAAGTCTGTCGTCCCAGCTTATCTCTTTGATTACCGGGCAAGGCTTCCCCAAGGCAGTGCAGAAAGGAAAAAATACTTGCTAAAAAATCGGGTTCTTCATCATTATCACACCGGTATATATACAAATTGCGGTAATATGTTTCAGCACATGGCTTAAGCTGACTTAATGGAGTATAGATAACTTCCACTATACGATAGCTTTGTGCATCATTGCCAAAGTTGATTACAGCCTTATCGTGCTGATAAATCCGTTCAAATTGCACTTCCAGCCTTTCCTCGATCAGTCGGAGAAGAAATTCAATCAATGCACTGAAGACATTGACTTCATCCTGAACATAATACGTACAATGTAAGGCTTTGTCATTCATGCAAATGTGTATTTACATACCGACGGTTATAATTTACTGTCCTTACTCCACTTTTCTAAAGTTGGGCATTTAGTGAGCCACTCAGGATCTATTGAGACAAAGGTTTCTTTAATCTTTTTACCAACCCAATTATTGAGTTCATTGTCTTTCTTAAGGATCATAGCATTATCCTTGATGCGGGAATAATCTTTTTCGAGGCTTGCCTTGTGTGGCTCTGTGCGTGATTGGAGCATCAATACTCTGAAGGCTGTCTCGCCATAAGGGTCCTTAAATTCAAACGGAGCTGAAATTTGATCTACATCCATGCTATCTAAAGTAAAATAAACATCGGGCTCTAAGTCAGATATCTCAAAGAAGTTTGTGTTGGTTTGTGGATTCACTGCTCTTCCACCGTTGCTATAGCTCGGGAAATTTTTGTTACCGTATTTTTTTACTGCAGCCGGAAAAGACAATTCACCCTTTCGTATCAGTGTAACGACACTATCGAGGGTGTGCAAAGCTATTTTCTTATCATTCTCCGAAAGTTCAGGCTTGATAAGGATATGGCGGGCATGGAATGAATTCCCCCTCCGCTCTATTAATTGAATGAGGTGAAAACCAAATACTGTTTCAACAATGGTGCTGACCTGTCCGGGCTCTAAGTTGAACGCAGCTGCTTCAAACTCCGGTACAAAGGCTCCTCTCTTAGCCCAACCCAGATCACCGCCTGCATTAGCTGATCCATCCATGGAGAATTTTTTGGCCAATTCTTCGAAGCTCTCGCCTTGTTCAACGATTCGTTGACGGATACTATTGAGTTTATCAATAACTCGTTGACGCTCTATTTTATTGGGCTTTGGATAGTAATCGAGTTCGCTGTATTCGACCTCAGCGCTATAATAAGGCAATGAGTCATAAGGTATCGACCGGAAATATTCTTTGACTTCAGAAGGCGTAATAGTAAGCTTTTCAACGATTTTATTCTTCATTTCCTCTGCCATCAGCTGATCTTTCAGGTCTTCTCGCAGCTCATCCTTCATCTCATTAACTGACTTTCCATAATATTCCTCAAACTGTGCCAGGTCGTTGTTCATATACGCCAGAACTCTATCAAACCGGGCATTCAGTTGATTCTCGACTTGATCGTCGCTAACTTTAACGGAATCGATTTTTGCCTGATTGGTGAGTAGTTTTTGGAGCAATAATCCTTCAAAAATCTGGCATCTCAAGTTTTCAGGAACATTGGTCATACCGCGTGTCTGACCAAGATAATTATCTTCAATATCATTCATCAGGATAGTCTCACCACCTATGCGAGCAATAACCTTATTCAGGACTATCTCCTGACTCTGCACCGCAAAGGGCAAACTAAATATAATTAACAGCAAATAATATCGCATGAATTTCAACAGATTAATGTTTGATGAGTGAATTAAATACATTTTGATTGACATTTACTTTGAATTCATTTTTGAGTTTCTCAACCCATAATTTATCCAAATAGTCCTGATAATCGGCTATGACAAATCCTCTTGCTTCTTTCAATTCTTTAGTAGAAGGAGGAAGGATAGCCTCTACTTTATCAAATCTACCCAACTTTCCATCGGGTTGGCGATGTAATTCTGAGATAGTACCTTGTTTCCAAGACATTCCATTCATTTCATTCGCATTAGATTTTTCAACCAATTGTGAGGTATAAGACACTTTATCCACGCTGTACTTCTTTTGCAACTCTTCAGGACTATAACCTTTGGCGTATTCATATATCTTGTTTAACTCTTCAGCATTGGCTGCTTTGATGGTGTAGTGTAGCAACTTTGCCCTTTCTTCCCATTTGTATTTTTCTCTATTGGCATTAAAAAACTTTTCAATACCTATGCTATCCATGGAAGCTTTGTTCCATATTTCATTGTTAGTGACTTCAAAAAATAAGAAGCCTTCTTCATATTCCCTTGTCAAGGCTTTATATTCAGGATATTTCTCTTCCAGCATCCCTTGTTCATAGGCTATTGCCTTATCAGCAATAAAATCATCGTACAATTCTTTAAATGCAAAAATGGGCAATTCACTTTTATTCATTCTAACCCGACGACGTGTGTTATCCTTTAGGAAAGTATTCAATTCATCCGTTGTGTACTGGTTTTTGCCGATAGAGAAAATGGTTGTATTTTTTATCTTGGGTTCAGTCCAGTTATTGGTATAAAACCGATCCGTATTAATAGAATCCGTATATTGCTTATAAGCAGAAGGGTTTTGATTGAAATTGTATTCTTTTTTAATATTCTCAACCAACTGATTTTTGCCTATGGTAAATCTTTCATTTTGACCTACCTTCGTCATGAGGGATTTTTTGACCACATTATAGTCTGAAAAATCTTTTTTAGAAATCCGCTTTACGATATGATAACCCAATGCAGTCTTAAAAGGAGCCGTATAGTCGCCATCATTTTTAAGGCTGAAGGCTTCTGTCTCAAATTTATCATCATATTGACCAATGGTTATAAAGCCCAGAAATCCATTCTTTGCCGCTGTTGCCCTGTCATCAGAAAATTTGCGCGCCATTTCTCCAAAGTCCGCGCCTTTTTTCAAGGATGCATATATAGAATCTATTCTATTTTTGGCAAAACCATCATCGACTGTCTTTGTAATCCTGATGAGTATCTGAGCAACTTCCATCTCCCCTCGTGCAGGACGAGTATCCAGAACTTTTACAAAATGCCATCCAAAAGCCGTCTTCACCGGCCCACCTACTTCTCCTTTCTTTAAGCTATATACCAAATTTTCCAATGAATAGAACCCATTGGGATACATAGGTGCCAAAAAGCCAAGGTCGCCGCCCGAGTTTTTTGAACTTTCATCTTCAGAATATATTTTTGCCAGATCCTCAAATTTATCGCCATTCTTAAGCCTAGTCTTTATCTCATTTATCTTCATCATCGCCTTAATAGAATCAACATGGTTGTCGGCGATAAAAATATGAGCAACCCTTACATCGGTCTTCATCCTGTTAAACAGCTCCGTTGCCAAGCGTTCATTTACCTCTTTATCCATCAGATATGAATCCGCCAACTGTTGCTTATACGAATTAAGTTCTGTCTTGAGAGAAGGGAGGGTGTCCATCTTAAGTTCACGCGCCTTGGCCACTTTTAATTTAAATCGCACATATAAATCAAGGCTTTCTTTTAATGACTTCTCAGAATAGTCGGCGCTTTTATTATTAGATTTTTCGTAAATGTATTTAAACTCACTAACTGTTACCGGAGCTTTGTTTACCGTAAAAAGAACATCATCTTTTTGAGCGAAAGCAGAAGAATAAATTAGGGTTATGAAGAAGAATAAACCGAGATACTTATACATAAAAGTTACTATAGTTTTATCAAAATATTATTTCATGGTTCAAACCAAATATCACATTAAACGAAAATATTTGGTCAATAGGTACACTATTAGTTGGCAAATTCTATCGTACAAATTCAAAGAATTTACTTAACATCATGCCATTCAATCACTTAGACATTCTTGTACGATTTCTTTAATGGCTGCAAAGATACTTTTTTTATTATATTGAAGTAATAAAGAAATGTTAATAAAACTGGACGTTACAACCAAGCCAAGACATTTTACCATCAACATCCTTTGCTCTCAAAACAAATATTGTACAAGAAGGCAATACGGATATAAACACCGGACAATGAGATTTGACTTATACTTAATTTTTACTTCATACAATTTTATAGTTTAAGCACCAATCATTTGAGTTGCTATAAACAAAAAACAACGTGTTGTTCTTTATTTACATAAATTGCATTACATTTACATAGTTTTAAATTAATTAGAACAAATTGCATAAAATTTTATAATATAAAAAATTTACAAATGGCAAACAACAGATTTATTAGGTTTACTTTAATTTTTACATTATCTTAGGCAATATATCCTCCGTTGAGACAAAACAAACTGACAAATTAACCTTTCCAACTCAAATTTAACAACATGAATTACAAAATTATATTTCTTATTTTGGGTTTTGCAAGTGCACATTCTCTAAAAAGTCAGACCAATGGATTTTTCATCAATTATACTCCAGAAGATTCAATAAGATATTCCATCAAGTATCACATCAAGCAATCTGATAACCTAATCTATATTTTAAACAAAGAAGATTTTAGCCGGAATGAATCCAAGTCAAATGGTTCATTCTTAATAAAAAGCAATTATCAGGGAAATATCTTATCTGAAACCGATCTTGGTAACGATTCCCTTAAAAGTGTATATGCTTATGGTAGTAATTTAGAAGACAATATACAGGCTTTTTGTTTTGCGGTAAAGGGAAATAAGCTATACTTAATATATAGATTATTCAGTCAAAATCTGGACGAACAGATTAACAATGTCTTTTATATTGACACCATAAGTAATTCCTCCTTTTTAGCTTATGATGTTTCTGAAATACACAAGACTACCGGCAATAACAATCAGAATTTCATAGCTTTAACCATTCAACCTGAAAAAGAATCCAAAACTATTGGAATGATTTTTGACAACAAAGGTGAAGTAGAAATAATTAAACTTTTGGAAAAAAATTTTCGTGTATTTGACACCGGCTCTTTACTCTATAACCCTATACTCAACCAGTTGAATTATATCATCCCGGGATATAAGTTTATTTATGATGACCACTTCAATTATATCAAAAGAGAACGTGTCGGAAACAGCTACCCCACTGCCAATGATACAACTTTATTGTTATACGGTAGTATTCTTGAACACGATGGGAAGTTAATCGGCCTTGGTAGAGATGCATTGATTTATAACAAATATGACCCGGACAATTTTTATGCCATTGCCGGTAGGGGCATATCTGAAATAGATTACAACATGAGGGTAAAGGGCAAGATTACTCTGACTCCCATGAACATGACACAGGAATCAGACGGGGTAGCCAGAAACTCAAGCAGTTTGTTTTATCGAGATGGTCACTATTATACAATATTTGAGTATCAAGATAATACTAAACCTTTGCCTGCAAGAACGACATTTTATATTACAACTTTTGATACATTGTTTAATATAATTGAAGAAACTCATTATATTGTCAATGACGATTACCGTTTCTTTATATATTGGGTTGACTTTTCAGAGCAACAACAATTTTCTGCTTCCGGGTTTTATGTGAGGGTGAAAAACGGCGTTGTTCAAGTCGGAAATTATATACTTGGGTTCAATTTAGATGGCAGCCAACCTTCACTCAGCAAAGAAAGCAATTTAATAAGTGCCGCATTTAAAATAAAAGGAAATCCAACACACGACATTCTCAATATTTCGACCGACAACTCAACTAACCACGAGTACGAAGTAAGGCTATATGACTTATCAGGCAAGCTCATATTGTCTTGTCGTGACTGGCATGATGGCAACATCAGCATCCCTATATATCATCATCCACCGGGCATATATATCTACCAAGTGATGGATAAAGGCAAAATCCTTACTGCGGGAAAATTTGTTAAATCGTAACTGTCATGAGTTTATAGAGATAAAAAGAAGGGCTGTCTGGAATTCCGAACAGCCCTTCAACTTATAGTGTCGGGATGACAGGATTTGAACCTGCGACCACACGCCCCCCAGACGTGTACGCTACCAGACTGCGCTACATCCCGATGTGGCGAAAATACAAAAATCTGCCATTTCTTTAAAAGTTTATTCTCTTTTTCGCCCTTCTTCCCTTTCAGACATTAATATTGAATCCGCTCAATTTCTGCACCAATTGCATTAAGTCTTGTTTCAATACGTTGATATCCCCGATCTATTTGCTGTATATTATCTATTCGACTGACGCCTTTTGCCGACATGGCAGCAATCAACAATGACACTCCGGCACGTATATCGGGCGATGTCATATTGATAGCCCGAAATGTGCTCTTCCGCTCCAACCCAATTACTGTCGCTCTATGAGGGTCACACAAAATTATTTTAGCGCCCATCTCTATCAACTTATCCGTAAAAAACAATCTGCTTTCAAACATCTTCTGATGTATCAGCACACTACCCCTTGCTTGAGTCGCAACGACCAACAATACACTCATTAAATCCGGTGTAAATCCGGGCCATGGCGCATCGTATATCGTCATCACAGATCCATCGATAAATGTCTGAATCTCATAGACATCTTGCTCAGGAACAAAGATATCATCACCTCTTACTTCAAGCTGCAAGCCCAGCTTTCGAAATGTCGGAAGTATTAATCCTAAATCCTTCACTGAAACATTCGTAATGGTCAACTCAGACTGCGTCATTGCCGCCATCCCTATAAATGAACCAATCTCAATCATATCCGGAAGACACCTATGCTCTGTTCCATGAAGCCGCTCAACACCTTCTACCACAAGCATATTAGACCCAATACCGGTAATCTTGGCACCCATTCTTACAAGCATCTTACTCAACTGCTGTAAATATGGTTCACACGCTGCATTGTATATCGTCGTCGTGCCGGGCGTCAGTACGGAAGCCATTAACACATTGCCGGTGCCGGTAACCGATATCTCGTCCATGTAAATGAAGTTACCTTCCATGTGACTGCCATCTATAAAGAAATGCCCTTCCTCTTCATTGTAAGTAAATTCAGCCCCCAGCCTCTCAAATCCGTGAAAATGGGCGTCCAGATTACGCCTTCCTATCTTATCTCCACCCGGCTTGGGCAAATATGCCCTACCAAAGCGACCCAAAAGAGTACCCAAAAGCAAAACTGAACCACGAATCCTTTTCGCTTTCTCCAAATAATCCGGAGAGTTGAGAAAATCTAAGTTTACATCAGCAGCATTGAATGAAAAATCACCTCTTCCAAGGTCTTCAATCTTTACACCCAATCCACGCAATAACTCCATCTGCAACCTAATATCCAAAATGTCCGGGACATTCCTGATAATCATTGTCTCAGAAGTCAATAATACCGCACACACTATCTGCAAAGCCTCATTCTTTGCACCTTGTGGCTCAATACTCCCTGTCAACTTTACTCCACCTTTGACTAAAAAACTTTCACTCACCATTTTACAGAATTTAAAAAACATCAAAGCTAAGGCTAATATACCAATTTCCACAAATAAATTCTACCTATGGATATTGTCCTTTTATATCATCTTTCCCAAATAGCCACCATCAACGCATTTAAGTTGCCAATGATCTTTGCCCTATATTATTCATTGTATTTACAACTCCCTTCAATATCCAATCTTTCAAAATATCTACAAAATAAATTCTCCATTCCAACCAAAAGCCACATATTTGTAAAACCCGTATCCAGCAG
>CAKUWM010000055.1 GCA_934699305.1 uncultured Saprospiraceae bacterium
AAAGGGGCATCATGACATCTTTTTTTGAGCCTTGGCTCAAGTGTTTGACAGTCTATAGGTTGTGACGATTTTTTGATGTCAGGTCAATAAGTTCTCCTAAGGATTTATGCTTAAATTTTAAAAACAGCCCACCTTGAGTAAGGGTTTGTGGTTGTTTATACCGCTAAATAGTGGAAATGAAATAATATCTTAATTATCTGATTGTTAGGGGGTAATCTTTTTAACTGAACCCAATACCTCCCAGTTATGAAGGCCATTTAAAAATCTGTGAGCCCAGTTTTTATAAGGGTTTAAAGCCTTTACTGTTTTCAATCTTGTTCAGTTTCGTGTTCACTGTTGTTGATAAAAACATTTTAATATATGTAGGTAAATAGATGGGGAATAAATAAGTATTTTTAGGAAATTTTTGCGATAGAATTAGCTGCTTCTTGGAAATTATTTTAGTAGATTTAGAACAAATAATTAACTTATGGAAGCACTGGCATTAGTAGAGAAAATTGCAACAGGAGAAGAAACAAAATCGCACCTCTTAAAAGTCTTGGATGCTTTTCAAAATCTGGACTATCATGCTTTAAATGATTTATTGGATGATGCCTATTATGAAGACTTGAAAAAGCCCAGTTTCATCTACCGCCAAAAAGAGATCTTCTCTAAGTTTGAAAAAATAGGGGATACCTATCTCAACATTTCAACCAATATTTGCACAGGTTGTTTGTGCAGCGAACCTGTATTTGTCTTTTCAGGGAATACTTCTGGACATAAGTATGCCATCTACGTAGAATTCACCCAAGACGAGATCACCGATATCTATAAGTGTTTTGAACAATCAGATTGGTTTGATACGGATATGCCGTTTTAATGATTTCTTCAATAGAAGAATGGCGAGGTTTAATGTCTACTAATGAATAATGCGGAATTCTGTATGTCAATTATTATATAAGTTAAAATACGAAATAGTTTGGAAAGTGAAATGATAAATAAAAATCTTCCTATTATAGGCCATAGTAAATATTTTTAAAAGAGTTATCCTTTTAGCTTTTATCTTTAGTATGTAGACATGATAATAAAATTTATAAATAGTACTAATAGTGATATACTTTCAAACTTAATTAATTAGCCCCCTTATTTGTTCATTACTGATACTTATAGCGAAATTTAAATTGGCCTCACCCAATCCTGAAGTAGTTATGCCAATAACCTCTCCTGCCATATTGAGTAATGGGCCACCACTGCTACCATGGGTGATTTCTGCCGTGGTTTGAATTAACTTTCCGTTATCTCCTCTATAGCCAGAAACAATTCCTGTCGATAATGTATGTTCCAAACCTTTGGGGTTTCCAATAGCAAAGACTTGATCTCCTATTTCTGAAGCAAAGGGTGCAATCTTAAAAAAACTATTTGAGTTCGTTAAAGCCACTTTAAATATTATAAAATCATTTTCCTTACTAAATGCTAGTACTTCTGATATTTTAAATGTTTCTCCTGACTCTAATTTAATGGTTTCAGAACCTTTATTTGTTCCTTCAAAAACATGATAATTACTTACAGCCAAACCACTAGGTGAAATAAAGAACCCAGACCCTTGTCTTCCTTCTTCACCATCAGTAGTATATATCATAAATACAGCTGATTTATATTTCTTAAAAAGCTGTTGGAGAGATAAATTTTTATTTTCTTCAATAAAAGTATTATCAATGGGCTTTTTTATGGATGCAATTGTGTCTTCAACGAGGTAATCAGAAACAGGTTTTGTTCTATCCTGAGTAACTGAGTGCTTCAAATCATATCTTGAACATCCATTACACCCGATTAACATTAGAGCCAATGCGAAAAATAAAAACTTATTTATTAGAAGTTTGAAGAGATACCTCATTATTTATCAAATTCTATTTTTCCTATTTTTGGAATGATATGAATTAAAAACTGTTGATTTTTATTTTCATCGATGCCTGAATGCTCACGAACACCATCAGTCCCACTTCCCGCAATTTGAATTTCACAAATTGCCGGGTTGAAACTTATCCCTTTCTCATTCCATAGTCGATAAAGGGATAAAGCCCTCCTATAACTCAATTCAAAGTTGTAAGCATAATTGTCTTTGGATGCCATTCCTTCTATTACAATTTGATATTTAATATCGAAATCTTCAAACTTTTTATTGGAATGGAGGCTATTAACTAAATTCTGAATAGAGTTACCTACCTCTATTAGATACTTGTTATATGAAGTATCAATTTCTGCAATTCCCCTTTTAAATTCTATTTCCTTGTTTAATTTGAATCGCTTATATTCTGGTTGATAAGCAAAATATTCTTCAGGTAATTGCTGCACAGCTGCCTGTATTTCCTCTATCTTTTTCAATTGTTCTTCGGTGGCTTTTTTTTGATATTGTAAGTAGCCAATAGTCACGACAAATAGGACCATCATGACGAAAAACAAACTAGTCATCAAGTCAGAAAAACTTACCCAGAAGTAGTTATTGTTTTTCATGTGTGTTATCTATAATCTCAATACTGTCAACGTCCTTTTTTTTATTCTGTCCATTCTTGTCAGTTGCGCCGTTTTTCCTGAAGCGAAACATATTTCCAAAACGACTTAATAAGGTTCTCTTTTTTGAACTATCATTTCCTGCCTTTGGTTCATCATTACCTGCTTTTTCGTTTTCCTTTTCTTTTAACCTTTTCTTCTGAGTGTTTTGCGTTTTCAGGGTGTTAGAAATGGTATTGAAATCACGCTTTAGTTGATTAATTGAATCATTTAATTGTGTGATTTTATTTATTAAATTCTGATTATGAATATCTGAATCATTTTTTAAAGAGTGAGCTTCGGTCTCGATAACATTTTTGATAGGGCCAAGCTCTTTCAGGTTATCTAACTGTTCAAATTTTGGAACTGCTTCTGCGTAGGATTTTGTGAATTCTTTAATATGTTCAGTAGTCGATTTCTTTAATTCTATTGCGATGTCTTCATAGATTTTTTTCAGATCACTTTCGTGATGAATTGCGCTGGCTGTCATATTGTTGATCCGCGCAGCCATTTCTTTAGTAAGGTTTTCAATAGAAGTCCTAAAATGTGAATCTGCATAGTTGACTGCATTTAAGGCGTTCATTCCAGAGGACTCTATCTTGTCCAAATGTGAAGTTAGAAATTGAGATAATTTTTTAGAGTCTTGAAGTGAGGTGTTTATTTGACCGGCAATGGCATCAACGGCAACTGTTCTTGATGCAAATTCTTTTAAATTTACTGAAATCGCTTCCATAGTTGAAAGATATTTAGAAAATTCCTTAAAGGCATTCATATTCTCATCAAGCTTTGAAAAGAGGTTTAAATTAGCGTTGGATATTTTTATCATATCCATTTTTTCAAATTTGTCCATCATCTCTTGCTGCAGAACTAAGTTTTCACCAGTTTGATTTGAAGCGATCAATACATTATCTGAAATTTGCGTGGCCACTCTTGCAAACCTATCTAAACTCGCCTTTAAGCCTGAGACACCCGTGTCTTCAGCTTTAATGAGTTCTGGTAAAAGCTCGGCTTGCAAATAGGACAGTTGTTGGTTTTTATCTTTTAATACTTTCTTTTTTGCGCTTTTATAAATAATAGAAGATAGTATCGTTGTTAAAATAAGCCCTAAAAGACTGGCTGCCATTGCATACTTTACACCTTGTATAAGTGCATTGATTCCTGTAAAGAAAATTTCATCACCATCGCCGCTAATTTCAGGCATGGCAAGGAATCCAAAAATAATGCCTAACATAGTAGCCGCTAATCCAAGATATAGTGGGGTAGGTATGGATTGTGTGATTTCTTCATCTTTTAAGTCAACCTCTCTATCAATTATATCTTTTATAATACTGAAATTAACTGCTGCTCCATAATTATTAATCAAATAGCTGTTAATAGTGGATTTGATTCTAATGATTATATCATTTTGTCCCGAGGTCTCCAGTAGTGATAAATCTACTATCTTTTTGTTTTTTTTTGAGTCAGATAAATCACTTGATTCAGGTTTTAAAATTATAGAAGTACTTCTGTCAAACTTTACTTTTGTTTGATTTAGTGATTCGTTAAAAATATTTTTTAACAAGTATGTGTCCTTTACAGCTTTGCTGAAAAATATTAATTGAAGAATAACAACAACTATTAAAAAGCCTATCTCAATATTAAAACTATTTGTAACCCAGAAGTCACTACTTTCCTGAAATATTATATTAATTAAAAGTAAATGCATTGACATGTTTTTAAGAAAGTTTTAGTTTAATCTTTTTCACTATTCTCCATTGGTCGTTTTCCCTAATAACTTTCCCTTCAGATTTAACTTCAATATTTGCAGGGTTCGACATTGATGAATTTTCAATTTCACAGGCAGGTCCTAGTATGAGATCCATTTGAGATATCGCGGATATATCTAAATCTCCTGATCTATAAATCAACTTTCCATGTGTATCCCCCTCGTAATGCTCTACCTTATAATAGGATCTGCTTAATGGTGTAATTGATGCATTGTTAATGGCAAAAGAACCATCCTGTCCAGGAACGCTATAAAATTGCACAGTTAGTTTCTTTTCTATTGGAGGTTTTATATGTTCTTTATTTTCAGAGAGAACGTTCCAGCTTTTAGTTGGAGAAATGATTTCATCCTCTGCCCCAAAGTTTATTTTCTCTAAACTTCTTACAGACTTTTTAGTAGCTGGAAACTGAGTCCCTACTTTTGGTAGAATAGTCTCATTTGTCATACTTTTGTATTTTTCCAGCTTTGTCTTATAATCATCTTTATGCTTTTTGAGTATTTTGATTAGCCATATTAAAAGAACTGAAAACTTACCGTTATTTCCTCTATATTCCCTTTTATAGGTGTCGAATTCATTATCCAGTAAAATTCTTATTTTTAGATTATAAAAAAGAATAGCACAAATAAAACCGAAAATAAAAACGAAGAGGTATGAAGCAACTTTGATCAACAAAGCGGTGTTTTTTGAACTTGCTCGTTTCTGAACATTTCCATTATTTGAAGTATAATCATAGCTATAATTATTCTCAATTTTCTCATTCACATTTATAGCTATTGATATATTATCATAGTTTATTAAGGAGGAGTTGGAAGTTCGAATCCCATGCGCATAAATCAAGAAGAAAGTTAATATGTATTTCATGTGGTTATTCTTTTATCGCAAGTTGATAAGCCAACTTATTTAAAACGCCAACAAGAGGGTAAAAGAATAAAGATTCTTCCGTTGGTGCATTTAGATCTCCCCCTTCACTCTCTACTTTTAATTCGATTCCTTTTTTCAGAAAATCATGTAGTTGATCAGTTCTCATGCTTTTGAAAGTTTCATAAGCACTTCTTTTTACGCCGAAACTGTTTTCAATGTTGACCGTGTCGAAATAAGAATCTAGAATGGAATAAAACTCCAAGACACTATCTATAATTAAATCTAAATTGCCATTTTTAATGTCATTAAATTTAGGAGCCTTATTAGTTGACTTAGAGCTTAATAGAAGGTTCCATTCTGAGTTCTCCCTTCCTCCTAACCAATATTTGGCAATAGGTTCTATTCCTGCCGAGCTCTTCAGACCTCCTTTGCAAGTGATTTCCTTGGGGTTATCTGATAATACAACCCTAACTTGATCGGCTTCCTTTTGAATAACTTTTTCAGCGAAATACTTCATTAAGCTTGATACGTTTTCCAAATTGGATGAAGTATCAATTATTTTCAATGATTTTGAACCAGTACCACTAAAGAGATAGTTTATTGGAACATTAAATCCTTCAGCCTTAAGTACTTTTGCAACGTAGTAACCTATAGAAGCATAAAATATCAGGAATGAGAGTTTTAAATTCATTTCATCCTTAATTTCTGAAGAATAATTAAATAATCCTTTTGAACTTTTCTCTAAAGAAAAAAGATAACTGCTAAAATCATTGGATTTACCTCTTACTTCAAGAATATTGCTCAGTATTTTACCCTTTTCTCTTTTATCAGTATCTGAGTTATCGTTTAGATACTCTAAGGCACGTTCCTTAAAGGCTAAGACAAACCCATTAACACTTGGACTTCCGCCATAGCCATCTCCATAAATTGAATCCCCTGCAAACCTAAATGATGAAATAGTTTTAGGTTGTCCGTTATCAAAAATCGAAATATCAGAGGAACCTCCACCGATATCAATAGACACCGACAGCCCTATAATACCCTTATCATTTTGATAATAATAGAATGGTGCAATACTTTCAGCCATTTTGGTTAAGTTTTCTGGATTAGCCCGCTTTCCGAAAACTTTAATATAGGATTTCTTCCAAATATCCTCTATGTTTCCTTGTTGAAAGGAAGTCATGCTAATAGGGTAGAACCAAATGATTTTAGTGTTTTCTAGTCTACCATTTAATAAAAGCACTTTATAATAGATAAGGGTCAATAAATATTCTACGTATGATTCAACTCTTTTCTTGTCTTCATTCTTAGAGTAATTACTCCATTTTAAATCTGTGGTCAGTTTCAAATGCTGTTCAATGGTTCTCTTTTCAAGTAAAAGGAAATTATTCAGGTGTTTAAATAACTCTCTTTCATTATTGAAATTTAAATCTTGATTTTCAACAAGCGCAGTTCTAAGTGGGAAACTCAAATCTTCATGGCCAAAAGTATGGGGAATGATTTCCTGCTCAAATGTTGCTTCGGTTAACGCGTAAATAGGGTCGTCTTTGGCCGATTTATCTAAAAGGGATGACCATATGGTATTTGGTGTTTCATTTTTTAATGCTTGTAACGTTTCACCTGACCGATTAAATTCTATATGCGTATTTGTAGTGCCAAAGTCAATTGCAAATGAATAGTCAACATTACTTGGTCTATAGATTTGCATCTTTGGTATGATAATGCATTTATTGGAATTAAATTCTAATTGTATACAATCAAAATAACTATCAGTGCTCATATAGGAACTTTTTATTAAGTTTCCGCCGTGGCTTCGCACCACTTGTTCCGAAGATGCTATAGTGCTACCTGATTTAAAAAAGGATAGCCTAATTGTGTTTTGGTTGTTTTGCATTAAATCTCCATCTATGATACCTATATTGTATTTCACTGGAAAATCCTCTATTTTAACAAAAGGGAAAATAGCCAAATGAATCTCCGGTTTTATGATATCTTCCAATCCATATATTTTTTTAAATAAAATTTTCCTTCCTGACTTTATTGGAATCTCTAGTTTAACCAGCTGATAGGGGGCTAATTTTTAAAAGATTTTCAACATCAACTGTACTGAAGTATTCGAAAAAAGTTTTAGTTAAAGGCAACAAATGTTTTTTTGAACCACATAGCTCAAACTTTGAACTATTAAGTTGATATGGGAGTTCAATTATTTTATCTTCTAAGAAATTTCCAATGGATAACCAATAATATTTATCTCCTAAAACAGGAAGTTTTGACTGATCTTCAGGATTAATATTCTTGTATGGCACCCTGTTTC
Organism: uncultured Saprospiraceae bacterium; assembly: GCA_934699305.1. Taxonomy (GTDB): domain Bacteria; phylum Bacteroidota; class Bacteroidia; order Chitinophagales; family Saprospiraceae; genus Parvibacillus. The sequence goes on from CAKUWM010000055.1 coordinate 7,468, forward strand.
GCATAGTATCCTTATTCCATCGAACATCACTACTGGTATAGCTAAGTGCTTCAGAATATGAATCATATGGGAGTACTAATGGTTTCTTGTTACTTAAACTACTGTCAATTACAAAATCACTTTCTTGGGCTATTGTATCTGAGCTTTGAAGTTGTAAACCAAGGGGCACACCTAGAACATCACAGAAGTTGCTTGAAGCACCTGAGACATGGCACTTCTCATATTTCAATATATTGGTACTATTTATATTATCAACTTTTAATCGATCATTAGGGTTAAGAGAGAGTTTCACTTTTTGTAAATAATTATAGAACTCATTTTTACCTTGACTCATGAAATGTTCGGCGAAACTAGGTGTTTCGGATAAAGAAAAAATGTATTCTATATAAGACCACTCACGGGTAGCTAACGATGCATAGTTATTATCTAATAAGACGTCATTACCTCTGGTGATGTGCATGTTAAGTTTGTCAGCATGTGCATCTGGCGCAGCAAAGAATAAAGTCGATGGAGAAGTAGAACCAACTAATTGTTTGTTATACAATATAAAAAACAATCTATCAACAGTATTAAAATTATATACAGTGCCATCTTGGGCCCAAAATGTTTCAATGGTCTCAATGAGATCATTATGAACACCATTCTTAAGAGATGCAAATCGTTGAGTCGGATTCCATTCTATAATTTCGATTTCAGGATAAACGTTTGATAAGTAGAAAAGTTGACCAACATCCAAAGCGTCAGATACTAACTTGTGCTGAGCTGTATTTCCTTCAATGCCTTTGTCAGCCACCCATTGAAATGCCGACTTAACCAAATCGATTCTTGCAAAAGGGCTTGGGATTGATGTAGCAATATGTTTTCCATCAGTAATAATTGTACTCAGGTTAGCACTAGTTAGTCTGCTACTTTGAAACCATCCTGAATGAGCGGTAACACCATCATTATGTAGTCTAAATATCTTTTTTGCCATGGTAAAAATTTTTAAAATTTTTGAGTTTCAATAACTTTTTGTGTAGTCGAGCCAAAGAGTTTTATGAGCTGATTATGTTTTTTTGATTCAGAGACAGGTGTTTTATCAATCTCTAAACAATTTAAAGTGTCGAGTGATTTAAATAGTTGCTTTCCTTGGTCATTTAACTTTATAATGGAGTCAAACGGAGAAAAAGAAGGACTGTTATTTTCTAATTCTTGCGTCCACTTATTAAAATGTGTTATGAAATTAGCTATTTCATTTTTGTATTCAGGACTGTTAAAATATGTTTTAGTAAGTTGTGTCTTTTTCTTTGTCCATCTAGAAACATTCAAAGCACGTGATAATCCTTTAGTGAGATATTCAGAGAAAAACCTAAACTTTTGCAAGTGAGACTTTATTTGATGAGAATTCACTGTATTTAAGGAATCAAAAGACAAAGGAATTGTGTCATTTTCAATTCCAAATTCTTTAATTTGAGTTTGACCTTGTATTAAATTTGGTGCATTGGAGCAGAAGTCCATAATAGCCAGTGCTCCTGCAAGCTCTAAGAAATGTGCATCATTTTTTTGAGATTGTTGTCCAGCGTGATTTTCATATATCGATGTTGATCCTACATCACCTAAGAAATAAAGAGATTCGAGTTGGTTTTGATTAATAATTGTGCGGTTGTAATAATCAATGGCGGACTTTGCCTTTTCAAGAAAAGTATCGGAATCTATTTCTCCTTTATTGAGTTTAAAATAAGGCAAATAGGTAACGCAACCAGTTGGTGCCTGAGTAATCTGCGCAGAGTTAGGAATGTTTGCACCATTTCTTAAACTTTTCAGCAGTAATGGGAAACCGGCGGCACCCGTCCCACCAAAAATAGAATTAATTATAAAAATACCATCCCCAGGACTAAACGATTGACCGAATTTTTGAAAATCTTGAGAAGAGGTAAATTGATTTAATACAATAGAACCCATGTTCGGGTTTCCTTTAAAGCCTACATCCAGCTCCGATTCTAGATTATCCAGTGAATATAAAGTATCTATAAATAATTTATCCTCTTTGGGCAGGTCAGAATAATGTATAAAATCTTTAAATTTTGTACCCACGGTTCCATTGAGCAAGAACTGAAAGCCATCACCATTTATACCATCTGGGTTTGTAACCAGGTTTTCTACCGTCTTAACTTCTTGTGAGAAAAAATCCGATGGAGCATCAATGTTTTTCCTGATTTCCTGATATAACTTTAGGATTTCTTTTGTTCTGTTTAAGTCGCCATTTCCTGTATCGGGGTCGATAATAATTGGCACCACCATGTCGAATCCATTGTCCAGTTTGGCCCCTGAAGCAAGCAACATTATTAAAGATTTAATAACTCTGGAGCCAGTGCCTCCAATTCCGAAAACATATAATTTCTTAGCCATGATTTTTGATATTTAAAATGGTAAATGCATTTGAACTTTACTAAATTGACGTAATCCCAAACTATATAGAAATGAGACTATTAATGATAGAGTTGCATTTAACATGGTGTATTTGAAAACAAGTAATGAAGTGAAATCTACTATATTAGGATCTTGTGATACTAAAGAGTCTGCTAATGTTAATCTCACAGCACCGTAAGTAGAGCCTCCTACAATTAAAGCTATTATAATAATAGTTATGAACCAATGTAGCTTTGTGCCATAAGGGTATCTCCATACAAGATAAAAAAGTAATAAAATAACCAATGGGATGATAATCAAAATCATGCCCATATCGGTATAACCACCGGATTGATAGAAGTTTTGGAATACAATGCTAAAACTTGAATTATAGAATCCTAGTAGGTTTTCAAAAAACTCATAGAAAAAAGAAAATAGAGCCATAGTGTTAGTTTTTAATTAAAATATTAAATTCGGCTAATTGATTGGTTTTCGACACTGTTTTATAAGCTTCTTCAATTCCTCCAATAAGTGTTTTCAATCCAAAGGTTTCAGTGGTGCTTCCATCAAACGGATCATCACTATCTGTATTGGACTCCTCAATCCATTTTGGGAACACATTTTTTAAAGTAATATTAATTTTACCAGTTTCAGGAGGGTTGGGTGTTGAAACTGAAATAATATGAGTGGTTTCAAAAGGAAGAAGACTTTTTAAATAAGGTTTTAATGCGGTAGGAGGGCCTGATCCAATTTCAGTAACTTTCACAACTGAATATTTATTAATACTACTGTAATTACTCGCAGAAGTCAAATAATTACGAGACATTTTAAGATGGTTTAAATTAACAGCGATGTTAAAATGAGAAGAATCCATTACAGTCCTATCAAGTTTAAAGGTATTATCGTTTCTAAAATCTAATTTAAAGCCTGAATTGTTATATCCAATAGCTTTGTATGGTACAGACTCATTAGTTAGTTTGCGAAAACGTGCGACGTCCACATAGCCTTTTAATGCTTCGAGTTCATGCTCCGGAAAATACTTGTTGAGTAAGTCACTATTGCCAAAAATCCAAATATAATAGGGTCTTTTTTGCTTTATTAAAACACTTTTTCCCCTAGGGTCTTCCACATTAGAAGGATGATAAAGTCCGTCAAAATCGGATTCGAATTTAATTAATAAGGTTTCAATATTATCAGTCTTTAACCTTTGGATAAAAGTGGTCGTTGTTGATTGTGCTTCTGTCTTTAAGCTGTTCAACGGATTGGCTTGTCCGCCAACATCGTAAATACCATCAGATATTAGAATTGATATGCTGTCGGCTTTTGCGTTTTCAAGTGCTATTTTAAACATTTCATTTAAATCACTGTTACCGCTTGTAGGAGTTTTAAGGCCAGCTTTAGTCAGTTTAGATTTTAATATACTTGGGTCGTTTCCTATCTCATAAACTTTAAGTTTTTTTTCATTCTTTATGGGATTTGCTTTCCCACTTATCAAATTATAGGAAAAGGGAACATCATCTAAAACCAAGTTTGGGTATTGTGCCAACTTATTAACTACTTCAACAAATTCGGTGGCACCATTAACATAGCCATCCATACTCCCAGAGTTCTCGATATAAAAAGTTACATGGCTAATGGAAGATGTAGTTAGAGGTAGTTCATCATCAAGTTCATCATCCGTTACTGGTCCTGGTGTACCTGGTTTACATCCAATTACAGTAAATATAAGTGTCAAGGTCAAAATTGTATACTTTATTTTAATCATAATGATAGAAGTTTATTTTTTTCTGAAATCCCATGGTGGAACTGGGTTGGGATCTTGCCATAGTCCCACTTTATTAATCATTGCTTTTCGTTCAAGTTCTGCAAAATGTGCATCATCTGAATATTTCTTATAATGCCATGCCATACCTCTTTTAATCATCTCCTCATTGACATATAAATTATCAACATAAACGTCTCCTAAAACCCTTCCATATCCATCTTTTTTAGTATATTCTATTCTGACATTCTTGTTGAAAATCATATTAGATAACTCTTGTTTAGCTCTATTAGAATAAGCTTGTTTTTTTTCTGGGCAATCAATTTTGTTTAGCCTCACCTTTACGGTGAAGCCATTATCAAAAAGAAGAGAAAAAGTATCTCCATCTGAAATTCCCACAACATGCCCGTTTATTGATTTTAACCTTACATTTTTTTTATTTAAATCGCTTTTGTTGCTATTTTGAATTTGAACAGTTTCCACAGAAGTGTTACCTTCTACTTTATAGCTTCTCTGTTTACAAGAGCTAAAGAGAAAGAAGAATGTTAAGATTAATAGGGAGAGACTATTGATTATATTTAAGCGGTTTATCATAATCAAGCTAAAATAGTAATTAAAACTCTATCATAATATTTTTGAAGTTTATTATGTTTTGATTGGAAATTATATAAAGGTATACATTTAGGCTGTCTTTTATAGTTAAACTACAAATATAGCGGCATTAGAAACCTGAATAAAGAAAGATTCTGCAAGATAACCAAATCGAGAGGTAATGGCGGGCGTTTTGACTTTTTTCACATGCGCCCTAAGGCAATTAATACTGTAATTGGGTATTGTTCCTAATAATGAGCTGACATAAACGTAAAATATCTTTAACTTATAAATTATTTTTATTTTTAATTATTTTTTGAATTCTTGACTATCGAATTTAGTAAATAGTCCCGAATAAGGTAGTAAAAATTATAACCGTAATTTCACTCCAGTCCAAAAAAACTCATTGAACAATTTTAACATATAAAATCTTTTTGCGTAATCCCGCATAGCCATATACGTAGTTCTACGTATTTTCATAAAAATTTCACGATTGGAATTCAAGAAGCTTGATAAATATTGAAAAATCTTCATATCTTGACCTTTCCTAACTTATAAAAAACGTAAAACACTCATCT
>CAKUWM010000056.1 GCA_934699305.1 uncultured Saprospiraceae bacterium
AGTTGTAGTATCTGCTGTATCATTTGGTATGACTTCATGCAAAAGCGAACCAGCTACTACTGAAACTGAAACTACTACTGTTGATACAGCTGCTGCTGCTCCAGAAGCAACTATGGCTGCTCCAGCTGATACAGCTGCTGCTGCTCCTGCTGCTGACACTACAGCTCAGCCTGCTCAGTAATTTTCAGTTTAAAATTATTAAGAAAGGGTTATCTTTGGATGACCTTTTTTTATTTACGGAGCTTAGCTCAGTTGGTTTAGAGCGCTTCCTTGACAGGGAAGAGGTCACTGGTTCGAATCCAGTAGTTCCGACCATTTTTTTGACACCTTGCTATTAAAAAAAATAATTAGAGCGGATGTGTTAAGTGTTTAAAATAAATATGTATAAAATACTAATATTTAAATAATTTGTAGTCGTTATACATATTGGATTTCAACTTTAGGCATTACTTCTGTTTTACTGAATATCTTCCATCCGGAAATTGTAATTGTAGCCTTATTTGCTTAAAAAGGTTTATACCTTGAGAATAGGCGTTTTCATTTTTTTCATATTTGCATCGATATATCGCTTGAGTCGTTAAATTATAAGCTCGTTCTGCCTCAGCCCGATTGAAAAATAATGTTTTAAAAGTACTTTCCCAGTCATTAAATCGATTCATGATGATTCCATAATTGCTAAATTCGAAGCAGGTATTGATGTTATTTAGATTCAGTGTCTTAGTTTCCATTTTATTGGCAACATTAAGATAGGCAATCCAAAAATCAATATGGTTGATCATACGAACTGCCAAGAGTGAATCATTTTCACTTTTCTCCGCCGGCATTCGCCATAGATTATTTTCTTTACTATATGGATCTAATTGCGCTTCATCAAAGTCAAATTGTCTTACTTTACAGCTAAAATTATAGTCATACATGGCTGACATATCAGGAATATTAATTCTGTGTAAAATTTTACCAATCCCTTTCCCATCATACTTAGCCGCTAAGTGATATGTGTCGCCTCTAAAGCTTCGTAACAGCACAGAATCCTTTCCATCCTTGAAAGGTGAATACGTTCCGTAATCGTATTGACCTTTTATATTGGTAGTGAATGTGCTGTCCGAATTGAACTGAATCCATCTACCGGTGTTGAATTTAATCATCGCCGGCAGAGCAGCATCCTTTTTAAATGGACCTTCAACTGAAGTGATTACCCAAAGGCCTTGAAAGTTATTTTCGGGGACTTCCACACTAAAGTCAGAATCGTTGCAACCTATTAGCAGTATGCAACTAAATAATAATATATCAATCAATCTTGACATATATATATATTTAGAATTGAACGTCAGAAGTCATAATATTGCCGTCTCTTTTGTATTTTATAATCACTTTTGATCCGGGCTCAATGCCGTTAAGTGCATGCATATAAGATTGAATATCAGTTACCTGAAATTTGCCCAATTCCATAATGATATCACCTGATTTTAGCCCGGCATGTGCGGCTGGTTTGTCTTCTTTGACACCATCTATCCTAAGCCCGCCTTCGTTGTACATATAATCCGGCATAATACCCAAGGTGACTTTCATACTTACTCTTTCCTGCTTTTCTTCCTTGGTCTTGGTAAATGGAATTTCATTCACTTTTTCTAAGGAACGTATTAGGGTGAAAATATTTTCATAAATTTTCATCATCCCATTGAAATTAATTTTTTCTGTATCATCTGTAACTTTATGATAATCAGAATGTTGTCCTGTAAAATAGAATAATACAGGTAGATCTTTAAAGTAAAATGAAGTGTGATCTGATGGACCGGAACCTGATTCATCAAAGGTAAGTTTAAGCTGAGATACATTTGTTTTATCTAATTGTTCTTTCCAAATTGGTGAAGTTCCAACCCCTCCAATTAACAATGTATTATCGTCTTTTAATCTACCTACCATATCGAGATTAATCATCACTGCAACTTTCTTTAGATCAATTGTGGGATGTTTGACATAATAATTTGACCCCCAAAGACCAAATTCCTCTCCCGAAAATGCCAGAAATAAATAGTTGTATTTTGATTTTACTTTTGAAAGTGATTGCGCTAATTGCAACATTAAACTTACACCTGAGGAATTGTCATCAGCTCCGTTATGGATACCTCCTTCAGCGGAAAGGCTGAAACTACTGGTACCTTCGCCTAAGTGGTCATAATGAGCACCTACAATAATGGTAGATTGTCCTCCATTGTCGATATATCCGGCTACATTGATGATTTTAACAGAGTCTCCTGAATGGATACTCAAATTAGCCGTATTGTGTGGATCGGCTGATGGAGCATAATAGAAAGTCTGTAAGTATGAATTGGGGTCACCTTTTGTTTTTAAACCTATTTCCAAAAATCGACTGGCAATAAACTCCGCCGCAATGTCTTGGTATATACTGCCGGTCAACCTTCCCTTCATCGCATCTGATGCGAGAAAAGAAATATCCGCTTTTAACTGTGCTTTGTCTGCCGGGCGTTGCGCCAGAATTTGAAGTGAGTTAATTAGAATCAGTATAAATAATAATTGCTTTTTCATTAAAATCATTTTTTAATTACGATATTTGCACCGAAAAATTTGTGCGAAGGTACAAAATACAATTAAATTAAAAATTTAGTATGACTTTTAGAAATTTATTCCTTGTGACGTTATGTATGATGAGCTTTAGTGTTTTTGCCCAAAAGACAGCCAAACAAGTTGTTCATTATAAACAAGAAAAGCATTTAAAGAAGATAAAGCAATTGACATTTGGTGGGGATAATGCAGAGGCTTATTGGTCATTTGACAATAAATCTTTGGTTTTCCAGTCAAACAATCCTGCATGGGGGCTTTCATGCGATCAGATATTTGTTATGCCTGCAAAGGAGCAAAAGCCAAATAAAAATGGTGTTCGTACGACGCCGACAATGGTGAGTACGGGGAAAGGGCGTACAACATGTTCCTATTTTATGCCGGATAACAAGTCAATTATTTATGCAAGTACACATGAATCCATGGACAATTGCCCACCTGAGGCGCCTTATACCGGAAAATATGTGTGGATGTTGTATCCTGAATTTGATGTATATCAGGCAGATTTGAAAGGGAAAATACTTAAGAAATTGACCAATACTCCATATTACGATGCAGAGGCGACAGTTTCTCCTAAGGGCGATAAAATCGTATTTACCAGCCTACGTACCGGTGATCTTGAATTGTTTACAATGAATTTAGATGGTTCAGACGTCAAACAAATTACTTTTGATCTTGGTTACGATGGAGGTGCATTTTTCTCACCGGATGGAACAAAGATAATTTTCAGGGCAAGCAGACCTAAGACGGAGGCAGAACAAGCTGAGTATAAGGAGCTTTTGTCAAAGAATATGGTCCAACCGACTAATATGGAATTATTTATTTGCAATGTGGATGGTTCTGATTTAAGGCAGATTACTCATCTTGGTAATGCCAATTGGGCGCCTTATATGCATCCCGATGGAAAAAAGGTGTTATTTTCCTCTAATCACCATAGTAAACGAGGCTTTCCTTTCAATATATTTATGATAAATATTGATGGAACCGGCTTGGAACAGATCACTTTTGATAATACTTTCGATTCATTTCCAATGTTTTCACCGGATGGAAAGAAAATTGTATTCAGTTCCAATCGTAACAATGGTGGGAAGAGAGACACCAATGTGTTTGTAGCTAAGTGGAAAGATTAAGGTTGTGATTTACCTGGTGCCAAGTTCTACGACCTCGGCGTCAAATATCCTACCTTCAGCGATAGAAAAACGCAAGAGAGTTTTAATCTTGTGAAAACCATGTATGCCGGCGGCACCGGGATTCATAGTAAGCATTTCATACTTTTTATCATATATTACACGTAAAATGTGTGAATGCCCACAGATAAACAAGCTGGGACGATGGAACTCAATGAGTCTCCTCGCCCGGCTTTCATATTTTCCGGGATAGCCTCCGATGTGTATCATCATCACTTTAAGACCTTCTACTTCAAATATATTAACTTCCGGTAGCTCTGCACGTAATAAATGGCCGTCGATATTGCCCCAGACGGCTCTAACAGGTTTGATTGCTTTCAAATAATCCAACACTTCAATACTTCCGAAGTCTCCGGCATGCCATATTTCGTCACAGGACTCGAAATAACTTGTCCATGTAGCATCTATATAGCTGTGTGTATCGGATAATAAAGCAATTCTCATAGATGTTCCAACACTATCTTGCCAAAGTGGCTTCCTTTTTTCATGTATTCAAATGCTTGATTTATCTCTGAAAGAGGAAAGACCTTATCTATAATAGGAACGATTTTATGGAGACTAATAAAGTCTAACATGGCAGAAAATTCTTCCATTGTACCCATTGTAGAGCCCTTTATTGTCAATTGTTTCCAGAAAATGATTTGTGGACTCAGGTTGTCGATATTTCCCAGTGTTCCGCCATAAAATACAATAGATGCACCCGGATTGCACAGTTTGACTAAATGGTGAAAATTTGGTCCACCGGCAGAATCAATGACGACATCAAATCCACCTGCCATTTTTTTTAATTGATCAAATGCGTCAGTGTCTTTGTAATTTACCCCTCCTACTGCACCTAATTCTATTGATTTTCTGATTTTTTCTTGAGTTCCACTGGTAACATATACTTCCATACAATGTGCAATTGCAAATTGAAGAACGAAGCTCGCCACACCTCCACCAACACCTGAAATAAGGATTTTTTGACCTTTTTGTGCCTTGCTCTGTGTCATTAAAGCTCGCCATGCTGTTAGCCCCGACAGAGGGAATGCAGCAGCTTCAGCAAATGTTAAATGGGAAGGAATGGCAAATAAATTAGCCTGAGGAATTGCGATTCTTTGAGCAAAGCAACCGTGGTGAGGCATTCCCAATACTTCAAACTCATTAGACTGGTGTGTAGGATCATTACCCCATCGAAAGGCAGGATATATGACAACTTTCTCTCCAATATGTTCACCTGCTCCGTCAGATCCTAAGATGCAGGGTAATTTTATCTTGGCGTATTTACCTTCCTGAATCCAAAGGTCACGGCGATTGAGTGCGCTGGCTTTGATATCCACAATGACTTCATCAACCATAGGTGAAATTTCAATTGTCTCATATTCAACATCTTTTTGAATACCTTTTAATATTCCTCCTTTTATTAACATAGTTGATTTAATTTAATAAGAAAGTATGCACTTTGGATTCAAATATAGTAGAATTTTTCAGTTTAGGAGTATAATGAAAGATAGCACATTTATAAATATGTGTATGTCATCTCGTCAGTCATTTAGCCGATAATAAATACTGCCGGAATATTATTTGATAAGCCAATATCTTTAGCTTCATGCCACTGCCGGATTGTGAGGGTTTTGGAATAAGCATGTTTGCCTGTTAACCCGCTTTGAATAGAAAGTTTAGTCGTGTTATGAAGTGTCTGAATAAGGATTTCGAAAAACTTACCATTACGATAGGGCGTTTCTATAAATATTTGGGATTGGTTGAATCTGGTGGCATTGGCTTCCAGTGTTTTGAGTTTTTTAACCAAATCATCTTTTTTATTAGGCAAATATCCATGAAAGACGAAGCTTTGACCGGAAAACCCACTCGCCATTAATCCAAGTAAAATAGAGCTGGGACCAACCAGAGGCTCTACCATATATCCATTCTTGTGTGCCCAACTTACCACTTCAGCTCCGGGATCAGCAATTCCGGGACATCCCGACTCTGAGAGAATTCCTATAGGATGACCGTTATCCAACCATTGTTTTATTTCCTGATATTCTAAAGTCCCATGTTTAGGGATTTCCAAAATATTGATTTCACTTTGAGGCTTTGGGTGACCCAGCAACTTCAGATAATGTCGGGCTGTTTTACTCCTTTCAGCAATAAAATGTTGAATTTGATACAATACATGCAATGTCGCCGGAGGAAGTGTGTCAATGGCATCCTCATCAATGGGTACTGGTATTAAAAAGACTTTTGCTGTGGAAGTCAAGATATCAAATTTAACTCAAAAGTAAGGGTAAATAAATTATCTTCGCATTCTAATGTCAGAATTTCTATCAAAAGAGACCTATAATATTCATTTGCCTGTTTTTGATGGCCCTTTTGACCTATTGTTGTTTTTCATTGAAAGGGACGAACTGGACATTCAGAATATTCCAATTTCCCAAATTACGGGTGATTTTCTGGAGTATATACGGACCATGGAGGCTGTCAATATTGAATTAGCGAGTGAATTTATTGTTACGGCTGCAACCTTGATGCGCATTAAGGCAAGGATGCTGTTGCCTTTACATAAGAATGAAGAAACCAATGAGGTAGAAGATCCCCGGGCAGAACTTGTCAATAGAATTCTTGTTTTTAAGAGCTTTAAAGAAGTAGCAGATGAGTTGTCACGACTTGAAAGTGAACGAGCTCAACTGCACATTCGCGGAAATATAGAAGAAAATTTGAAACAGATTCAAAAGGCTTCTGTGTCCTATAACGAACTTGAATCGGCTAATCTTTATAATTTGATGAAGACTTTCAACCGATTGATGGCGAAATTGGAAGGGGACAAGCATAATAAGATTCATCAATTGGTAAATTACCCTTATACCATTGAGGAAAGCAAAGAAGATATCCTGAATAATGTTAGGCAAAGAGGTCGATGCTCTTTTGAACACTTATTTGAAAAATGTGAAAGCCGTATTCATGCTATTGTACAGTTTTTATCGATTTTGGAACTTATTAATCAACAGTTGATTGAAATAGTTAATACTTCAGAAGTTAATTCATTTTGGATTGCTGAAAAATCAACCGAAAATGACGACAATGTTCCCTATAATTGACCATTATTTATTTTCCTATAACCTATAATCATGGTTTCGATTAAAAAATTACATACATTTGGTTGCTCTGTTTCGGCAAATAATGTCCTTGAAATCAACCAAAAAAGTGAATTGTTCGACCTTTATGACAATGGTTTTTTTTCAAACAATAAATGGCTTTTTATAGGGGGTGGCAGTAATGTATTATTTACAAAGGATTTTGAAGGATCAATTCTTGTCAATAAGATAGCAGGCAAAGAAGTATTAGACATAACAGATGATTGTGTCAGAGTGAGGTTTGGGTCAGGTGAAAATTGGCACTCCGTTGTCCTTTGGGCTTTAGAAAATGGGTATAATGGAATAGAAAATATGTCGCTTATCCCGGGCACAGTGGGTGCCGCCCCGATGCAGAATATTGGTGCGTATGGCGTGGAGATCAAAGATGTGTTTCATAGTCTGATAGCCATGGATATTGAGACAGGAAAGGAGTTGACATTTGACGGAGAAGCATGCCGTTTTGGATATAGGGATAGTGTATTTAAACAAGCGTATAAAGGGAGAGCAATAATTCTATCGGTTGATTTGTGTCTAAAGCGTGATGGAAAGGTCAATGTTTCTTATGGTGATATCTTGAAGACTTTGGAAAATAAAGGCACACAAAAGCCTTATACGCCGAGAGATGTATCTGACGCAGTAATCCATATCCGTAAAAGTAAGCTTCCTGACCCGGCTGTAATGGGCAATGCAGGGAGTTTTTTTAAGAATCCTATCATAGAAAAATCATTGTATGATGCATTGAAGTCACAACATCCCAATATGCCGGGATATGTAGTTGATGATATTTATGTGAAGGTACCTGCCGGTTGGTTGATTGAGCATAGCGGGTACAAGGGAAAGCGCCGTGGTCAAGTAGGTTCTTACGCCACACAAGCCTTGGTATTGGTAAATTATGGCGATGGGACGGGGAGCGAAATACTTGCTTTTGCTCAAGAGATTCAAGATGCAGTATTTAAAAACTATCAAATAGTAATTCAGCCTGAGGTTAATATATATTAAACAATACATTAACACAAAACTTAGGGTAAAAAATATTATCATGTAGAATGAGCAAATTGCTGTTTTAATTTGGTCAAAAATATTATCTTTGTAAGGTATGCTGAAAAAGAAAATTCCTTTTCATGTTGAAAATAAAACGTGCATGGATTGCGCCATGAAGGGGCATTCTGTCTTTTCTGTTTTATCAGATGAACAAGTGTCGAGGATGAGTCATCACAAGACTTGCGCCATGTATAAAAAGGGTCAGTATCTTTTTCTACAAAATAGCCGTCCGATAGGATTATTTTGTGTTTATTCGGGAAAGATTAAGCTTTCAACCATCGGTTTAGATGGCAAAGAACAAATACTTAGAATGGCTAAAGATGGCGATATTATTGGATATCGAGCATTGCTGACAGACGAAAGGCATCGGCTATCTGCCATTGCATTAGAAGATAGTTCAGTTTGCGTTATTGAACGTGAGTTTTTTGTTGAGTTAGCACTTCAGGAACCCAAATTAAGCCAAAAAGTATTTAAACTAATCAGCGAAGATCTCAGAAAAGCCGAAGACCAAATAGTATCCTTATCGCAGAAAAGTGTGCGAGAGCGTATCGCTGAAGCATTGTTGTTTTTGAAGGCGACGTATGGCTTGGAAGAAGATAAGATGACCATAAATATCAAATTGAGCAGGGAGGATTTGGCCGATTACATAGGGACATCTACGGAAAGTGTAATACGCTTACTATCTGAATTTAATAGTTCCGGAGTAATTGAATTAGTAGGCAAAAAGATTTTAATAAAAGATATAAATCAATTGAATCGGATAGCCAATATTAATTTTTAACAAGAATTTGGGTTAAACATACATACGATTTCCTTTTTGACATGTATCCTATAGACATTACCTTTCTTTAATAAAAGCAAAGGCATAATTTAATTGAACAACAATTATAAATGAGATACTTACAATTGGATTAATAAAGCAAAGCAGAGCACCAAATAGATACAATGACTGAGCGACAATGATTCGTCTTTTGATGCCGTAATCCATTTTTGATATCATTTCTTCTGAAACAAATCTAGGTTTACAGGCGTAATGCCAATTGAAATAAAGCAAAAGCCCCATTGCAAAAATATTGAACCAGTATATGCCAATCGGAAATTTAAATTCTATATAATCGCCCAAAAATGCTGTGGAAAAGGGTAGCATGGTGACAAAAAGCAAAAATAATAAATTGATCCAATTTAAATTTCGATCACTTTTTTCAATACATGTATATTGAGCAGAATGTCCCATCCAAAAAATGCCGGCAGTCATAAATGCTAAGAAATAAACCAGAAACTTTGGGAATAAAGGGATGAATGCTTCAATTAACTCTCTTTCAGATTTTAATCCTTCCAAAAAAGGGACTTTTATTTCTAATACCAAAAGTGTCAATGCTACAGCGAATACGCCATCACTGATAGCAATGATGCGCTCAGTACTTTGTCCTGCAATTTGATTATATGTTTGTTTTCCCATTTGTATTAATTCAACATTCTATCAAATATAGTAGAAAAAATGTATGTAGAAAAAATTGGTTGAAATTTCAAATTTGAATCTAAACTTTGAAAAAAAGAGGAGAACCTGAAATGCATCAAATCCCCCTTTTCATGAATATTTCGACTTTCTATTGCAAATTAATTGGTTTGAAAAGAGTCCAATCGGTGGCATTAGAATTTATAGGATAATGACAACATAGCGAATTGGTTATTTAGACCATAACTAAAATTTGAAATATCCTGTTTATCAGGTTTGAAATGAGAGGGTGTTTTGTCTGTTTGTGTGTATTTGCCTTTGGAATAGCTGATTCCGGGCATTAATTCAATTCCTAAAGCCAAGATATTAATAAATAATTGAATTTGTTAAAGTTTGAAAAAACATTCAAAAAAATTTGTATCTCTCTTTCTTTCTTTCTTTGTCTTATCTTATATTCTTTTGTTGTGAAATACGTTTTGTATAAATAGGCAATTAAACTTTACGGCATTATAGTGATAAGATAAAGAATAATTAGGAGCGAAAATACCTTGAATTGAGTAATTAGGTAAGAATCCAGCTTATTTGAATTTTGTATTAAAAGTTTGTCATGAAAAATATAATTATTTTATTTACCTTGTTCAGTCTTTTAACTTCTTGTGACAAGAATAGATATATAGAATTAGAAGGATCAAATGAGTTTTCTTCACGAGTTCAAGATGCTGACGTTGATAAATTGATATATATTGAATTAAATTTTGAAGAATATGGTCAATTTTTCTCCAATGTATCCCTTTCAAATGACGGTTCAGATATTATAAAGATTTCGAATATTACAAATGAGAATCTTAAGATTATTAAGGCAAGAATACAAGGGGATGACAATGTGTATTCAGGAATTATATTAAAAGAGTATTCAATACCCCAAGATGACATAACGACAAGATGGATTACTTATAGAGGTTATTTTTTTGATGGTCATGATTGTTTTATTTATGGTAGTTACTATGTTAATGAAGAGAATGGAGATATTTATTTTCAACCTGCAGGAGCAGCTACACAATCTTTGATGAATCAATGTGGGTATGGCAATATGGCATTTAAGCCAAAAGATCTTTATAATGATTAAAATGATGAAAAGTATTTATAGATTATTATTTATCTGCTTGTTATTAGTATTTTATTATGGTTGCATGCATCGCCAGAGTATTCCGCATAAAACGGAAACAAAGGAGCAAGAAGTATATATCCAATACCCTGACAAAATACAACGTTCCATTGATAAAAGCATAGTAAAGGATACCGGTTTAATTAAAGTAAAACAATAGTTTTTTAGCCCGAATTCCAATTAAAGACAATGTTTTTGCTTTTAAATGAAATTTGGTTTACTGTTCAGCTATATTGCTTATAAAAATCATTCATACCTTTTTGACCGGGCTGTATCCAACCCCATTTTATATCGATATAAACCCGAAGGGTTGTCATTTTTATAAAATCGATTTAATAGCAGAAAGCGGAACCCAGAATGGGTGAAATGATTATCCCATTTATTTGTTCCTGTTTTTTTGAGCAGATAGATTTTTTCTTGGTTTATAAAAATGTCATCCCTTAGGGATTTTGAAAATATTATTCTATATTTTCTATATAAATATCATCCCTTCGGGATTATGTTGTCCAGGATGTTCATCATTTTTATAGGCTCTACATAATTCACAGATTCGAAGATGTCTAGGTGAATAGTTACAATTTGGTTAAAACTTCAATTTGAATTCGAAAAAGTTATAATATAAAGAGGAGAACCTGAAATGCATCAAATCCCCCTTTTCATGAATATTTCGACTTTCTATTGCAAATTAATTGGTTTGAAAAGAGTCCAATCGGTGGCATTAGAATTTATAGGATAATGACAACATAGCGAATTGGTTATTTAGACCATAACTAAAGGTTGAAATATCCTGTTTGTCAGTTTTGTTATATGATGGCGATATGTTGGTGCGTGTATTTGTGCCTGTGGAATAGCTGATTCCGGGCATTAATTCAATGCCTAAAGCCAAGTGTTCACCCAATAGGTAGTTAAACCCGAAAACAAAATTTAATCCGGGACTATAGGTCGTTGTATTGTATGAAGTTTCATATTTCAGAGTTGTTATATAATCATTTTCTGACTTTGATTGGTTGACAGAAAAAGATAAATCAACACCATATCTCAACTCAATTTTTGGCGCTATCAATTTTCTAAATTCTTTACCTACTCGTAGCCCAATTCCAAAACTATTTTGTTTGGTTATGAGACTGTCACTTGTGTTTTTCTGATTATTGCCTGTTGCAAAAATTGTGTTGAATCTCCATAAAGACGTGTTAGTTCCTGACTTGTAAGTAAGCCCGAAATTATTTAAGCTGCTAAAAGTAATCCCGATTTCCTTTTGTTTGATCGGATCCTGACCATAGAAATTGTGGGCGATAAAGAGAAGAATAAAAATGAATAAATAATTTTTCATGTCGTAAAATTTTTATAATGTGATGAAATATATCTTAAAGACATTAAAAATACTCAATGTTGATTGTGTAAAATTTGGGTTTAATAATACTTTAACGTAAAGTGAAAAAGTTTCTTAAAAAAGATCTTGTATTATCGGTTTTGACGATTTGTTATTGTACTTGGTGAAGGGATGCCTAAAAAATTAAGGAATAGCACTAAAATTACTTTTTTTAGTTTGTAAAAATATCATGACAATGGCTGTTGTTGCGATGCCCATTATTAAAGCGCCAATTGCTCCTTGCTTGGCATAGTTTGAATAATTAAAATTAGCTTCCGCAGCTTCAGTTGATTTGAAGAAGCCTAATTCAACAGATCGCTTGATTACATTTGGGAAATATTCAGGTGTTATGATATAGGTTGTAATCCATTGTGTAATAGGGCTTAAAAGGGCAATAATTATTGACAAAATAATTCCTGAACGTAGGCCTGTCAAATAATTCATTTGTCCGGAGTAGTAATTTTTCTTTTTGTCTTTGAGTGCGAGAACCATCATCCAGATTGCCGGAATTGCAAATAAATTGGTTAAATAAAGATGATAATCAATGTATTTATCATGAAGTCCAGATAGTTTTTCCAATATCATCCACATTAAAGTGACCAATGAAAATATCATTGCCCACTTAAATTCTATATTTAATTTCTTCATATTAATCCGTAGATGTGTTCATTTGAAATAAAGGTTTAAAAGAATAAATTTCTTTCAGGAAATATGATAAAGTGAATTTATTTTAATGCAAATGCTTCAGGATATTGTTCTTTCGCTTGATTTATTTTCTTAATATGAGAC
>CAKUWM010000057.1 GCA_934699305.1 uncultured Saprospiraceae bacterium
GCCCTATGCCGCTTTACTCTCAATGGCTTTAATTCCCTGATGATATTAGATAAAGAACTCTCCAATCCGATGGACAATAGGCGTCGTGGTCTAAACTTAGGCGAAGCGGCTTCCTTCCTCATCCTGGAATCAGAAACCAATGCAATAGATAGAGGGGCAACCATCTTTGGCTATGTCAGTGGTTATGGCAATACCAATGATTCACATCATCAGACAGCCAGCAGCAATGATGGGATCGGGGCACAGCTTGCTATGCGTTCAGCCTTAGAGGATGCCGGTTTAATGCCGGAAGATATTTCATATATCAATGCCCATGGCACCGGCACTATCAATAACGACCTGTCTGAAGGCAATGCAGTACAAGCTGTCTTCGAGAAAGTGCCACCCATCTCATCAACCAAATCATATACAGGCCACACCCTGGCTGCATCGGGTTCTGTCGAAGCCATTTTTTCTCTTTTGTCACTACAATACAATGAACTATACCCTTCTCTTAGGTTTGGCGAAGCGATAGAAGGTCACCGATTTGCTTCGTTTTCAGAGTGCTATACAACAGAGGTACAACACGTATTGTCCAATGCTTTGGGCTTTGGAGGCAATTGCTCTACCCTTATCTTCAGTAAAGCATAAATCATGGATATCTATATCGCTCAATATAATGCCATCAGTCGATATTCTTTACACAATGGCATAATAATAGAAGAAAAAAATGTCCCCGAACCGGAATATGAAACGGTCTTAGATCCGCGCTCTATGCGTCGTTTGAGTAAAATCTTAAAAATGGGAATATTCACTTCCTTATTGGCTATACGGAATATTAAGGTTGACGGTATTATATGTGCCACTTCTTTAGGCTGCACCTATGACACATACGCCTTTCTCAACAATTTGATTGAACGCAAAGAAAATTTATTGACTCCTACCCCCTTCATTCAATCAACACACAACACGCTCGCCGGGACACTGGGCATTGTCACCGGTAATCATGGCTATAACATGACCTGGAGTAATCGCAATTTTTCATTCTTTGATGCATTAGAAGATGCCATTTCAAGAATAATGCTCAGGAAAGGCTCAGCCTTTTTAGTGACTGCAGCCGATGAAATGCCCGAAGAAATTGCTTCTATCATACAAATGATGCCATTCTCTACAACTGCCAATTTAAATGGTGAAGGCGCATCAGCTTTTGTCCTTAGTAATATATATTCTCCCAACTCTCACCAAATATTATCAACAGAAATCCTGCCAATCACCAAACTGGACGACTACCTATCTCAATTGAGTTCCTCCACCCACATTATCAATACTCATCCGACTTATAAATGCCATCCATCATCCTTACACCACAATATAATCCATACCACCAGAAGCATGATAGACGATGCATTTGGACTTAGTATTGCATGCCAATATGCGGATTTTCTAAAGCAAAAGTCCGATGACCACATTGAAATTGTCTGCCTCTCAGGAGACAAAGACAATGTTTCTGTGATAAAATTGAAAAAATAATGCCATGGTGTGGATACTACTTGGTTTGACACTGATTCTCAGTCTATTTACACTAGCAACTGTAAGTATCCGGGGTGGGATATTTATCAAATCGATTACACAAAGTCCTTATAATACGGGCATTCTAACCTTTGATGACGGTCCACATCCGGTATATACACCACTCATCCTCGACTTATTAGACCAATATCAAATAAAAGCAATTTTTTTCTGCATAGGAAAAAATGCTGAAGCCCACCCCGAAATAGTTAGAAGGATCGCTGAATCCGGTCATCTTATTGGCAATCACACATTCTACCATTCCATCCGTTCTACTTTCTATGGTTGGGAAAAATATCTTTCCGAAATCAATACGACATCAGCATTATTAGAGAAAATCACCGGACAAAAAGTGCTTTATTTCAGGCCTCCCTTCGGCATCACCAATCCCTCCATTGCAAAAGCCATTCACAAAAGTGGATTGGTGTCTATGGCATGGAATATACGCACTTTTGATACATTGGCTAAAGATCCACAACGCCCGATACATAAAATTGAAAAATATTGGAATCGTCATTCTATTGTTCTACTCCATGATAGACTTAGTGTAACAGTAGATATTTTAAAATACCTCTTAGAAAACAGTACAATACAGCAATCTCCAAATTTTATTATCACAAGGTAGCGGAATATAAAGACGCAAGGGAAAGCTGTATAAAAAAATTATAAGGCTATAAAACAAAGTGGAGAATACCGGGCTCGAACCGGTGACCTCTTGCATGCCATGCAAGCGCTCTAGCCAACTGAGCTAATCCCCCTTGTTTTCAAATTCGTTCGATTAAAGGTATATCTTTTATCACTAACTGCACAGTATTTCGCAATCTTTCTTCCATTAAAATTATTTTTCCTTTCGTCATACTTTTAAGCACCTCCTCTTCATAATGCCTAATCGTAAGTAATTCAAGATCTTCTTCAACTGTTACAGAATATTCATCTTCCAGGATTTCTTTCAAGCGCTGTATCCTGTCCGGGATATTTGGCACACATACGGTAAACGATATTGCCGTATTGCGCATCATATTGATAAATATCCGTAGATCTGCAAAAACCTTAAAAAGCCTTGCCATGTGATGCTCAACTACAAAAGAAAAATCCCGGGTAGCAATGTGCAACAATGTCTGGTTTCTATCCAAGATAACTATTGGCGGATAATGTTCTTCGACATCAGGCCCGATATAGGTTCCATCGATATCCGACTGGAGAAATGACTGTACGTATAATGGGATATTTTTATTTTGAAGCGGTTTTATTGTCTTTGGGTGAATCACGGATGCACCGTAATACGTCATTTCTATGGCTTCTTTGTAGGAGAGCCATGGCAACTTCTGAACATTTTTAAAAAGACGCGGATCGCCGGTAAGCACACCTTCTACATCCTTCCAGATAATCATCTTTTCGGCATCCAGGCAAAACGAAAGAATGGCAGCTGTAAAGTCAGAGCCCTCTCTACCCAAAGTTGTCGTATTGCCGTCAACTGTACTTCCAATAAATCCTTGCGTCAACACAAAAGCCCCTTGCTCAAGAACCGGCTTGACAGATACATCAACATTCTCTTGAGTGACATCCCAGTCTATCTGGGATTCCCGATAAGTATCGTCCGTCCTTATAACTGAACGAGCATCAATCCATTGGGTGGGCATTCCACTGCGGTTGAGGTAGGCTGCCACAATCCTCGTTGACAACAATTCTCCTATACTGACCAATTGATCATATATAAAGTCGTAATCCTTACTTCGGGGCGGTGTCGTTATCCAGGATATCTGGTTATAAAGTGCATCTACCTCGCCATAAATGGCATCATCCGGTCCAAAAAGCCCATCCATCAACATCTTATGGTGATCCTTGACAACCTTAAGGGCAGATTCTACTTCTCCGGTTTGATTAAAATGGGCATTCATTACAGCTTCGAGGTGGTTGGTTGTTTTACCTGAAGCCGAGATTATGACCACAATTTTCTTCCCTGCATGTTGCTTGAGAATACCGGCAACATTACGGATACCTTCCACGTCTTTGATGGACGCTCCCCCAAATTTATAAACAAGGATGTGTTTTTTCATTCAATTTGTTGACTTAATATGATGAACGGAACGCAAAGATAAAAAAGTTAACTTTTTGGGAAAGTTAAATGTATTTACTACTTAGCTTTACAATACAAACCAATTTTTTTGAGAAAAATATACACTTCCAGGCAAACCCGGATGTGGGCAGAAGAAAGAAATAATGATAAAAACTATTATCTACTGAAAATTAAACATAAAAGCCTGCGGTATATAAATATAGCCCAACCGGCTGTCTTTCACCACGATTCTATCAATCATGATAGAAAATGGATTCTTCATTTCTTTGATAAGGTCAAGTGGATATGTCTCACCATTTTTCCAGTAATAGGCTTTATTCAAACTCCTGCCATCAAGATAAGTCCAACGCATTGATACGATGTCATATCTTTTATCGTCGGCAAAAAGATTGATCGAATGATTGGTGATATTCTGAAGATAAGACTTGGCAAATATAGGACTGTCGGGCTTTGCAACCATTTTATTCCAATCAAGAGTTAATAGATTGGCATTCAGGATTTCGCCGGGCTCAGTCGTTACCAATAAATATTCATCAGTAGGCTTATTCATCGGATGGACGACAAAGTTGCGCTTTCCAAGAGCAACGGTAGAATCATTTTCTGATAAATAGTTGATAACCGTTTCGAATTTGGGGTAATGTTGAATAGATACTTTCGGAACGCGTTTGTAACCGTCAACAATTTTTTTATTCTCTTCAAGGGTCGTATCAATCTTCAATATCTGGCGACCATCATAACGTGTGACCAACTGGTATTTAAAACGATGATTTCTATTGACGATGGGTATAAAAAGCGGCTGAATGTATCCGGAACTATTGGGTTGGACATTGACCACAACAGTATAGTTATTATTATCCTCATCTTTAAGGACACAAATAAATGAATCTCCGGCTTCTAATTTATTGACAATATCGCCAAATTCATTATCTGTCAATCTATTAGAATTGAGTCTAAAAGTCAATTCACGTTGTGCCCCTTCTTTATTCATTAAAAAAAGGTGTTTTTCTTTAAAAAGATTGACACTTTTTTGATCCTTATATAATTGAAAATCAACCCTACCTATGTTGGCTGCTTTATTTTGTTCAACTTGTGCAACTCCTACAAAATCTTTGGGAGTGATGGCTTTTAAATCCACAGTAACAACGCCCCAACTCAGGGTAACTTCGGTGCACCAACCGGAAACACACCATGCTGACATCATCAGCATCATCAAGTAAAATCGCATCTAAAACTAAATGATCAAATATTAATAATACATTTCACGCTCGGGATCATAATAATCTTCAGGCTTGGAACGATTCCAATACTTTTTTGACGTGGTCTGTTTTACTGCGTCGTTTAGCGTAGGAAAGGGCTTGGCCGGCTTCTTCTCATCCGGAGTAAGCCACTCTTCAAGAGAATCCAGGATATCATCAACCGCCTTTGATTGAGCCAATGATTTGAGTATCTGCTGAATAGCTATGGTTCCAATCAACTTAGCTACTCTACCTTTAGTACCTTTAAAGACATAGGTATCTAAAAGAAATGGAACCAAAACATCAAAGGCCAATTCAAAAACATCTAAATCGGAATTTTTCGACTTATTTGATGCTTCGTTATTTACATTTTCGGCAATCATAAAATAAAATGTTGTACATGGGATAAAATCAGGTGTTCGAGAATCAAAAATTGACTCAAAAGTAGGAAATAAAATACCGAAAAAGCTCAAAATGTGCCTAACAAAATGTTATTTACACTCTAAAAAATTTCGGTATTTTATTATCGTGAATCAAACAGACAGACCTTTAGGAAAGAATCTCGTCGGCAAGATCTGAAGTGGACTGTGCATACTGATCTTTCTTAGCTCTTATCTTATTGATACCTTCCAATACTTTTTCCCGAAGATCATTGGTAATCTTGTTGGTAGCATCAGAAATCTTATGTCTGGTGTCCTCGCCTTTTTCAGGTGCTAACAAAACGCCTAATGCTACACCGGCTGCTATCCCTGCGAATAAAGCCAAAACTGTTTTTCCTGCATCTTTGCTCATGTGATTATGTTTTATAGTTATTAAATAATAAAATACTTATTTCAGATTATAACGACGCCAATAACCAAATATTGTATTGTAACGACTCTCATAACCCTCACCATAAGAAGGAATATTTATTCAAAAAAGTTCAATATTTATTAAAGTAAAATGCAAACTATTCCTTAATGAAAAAATAATCTAAAAAAATCCATTCTTTCATTCATCGTTGTT
The DNA here is from genome assembly GCA_934699305.1 of uncultured Saprospiraceae bacterium. Lineage (GTDB taxonomy): Bacteria > Bacteroidota > Bacteroidia > Chitinophagales > Saprospiraceae > Parvibacillus. Next base: position 5,866 of record CAKUWM010000057.1, read on the forward strand.
TTTAATACATTCATCTATTTTATTCAAAATATTATCCTAAAGAAGGTACTAAGTAATACATAATACTATACAAATGTGTTATATTTGTGCTATCAATCCGTAAATTGATTCTGTTACGTACTTATAAATAAATTAAACAATGAGCACAAACGACATTACAGAAAGAGATGATATCAAAGTCGAGAATACCAAAGCTCAAATGCGAAAAGGTGTTTTGGAAATGTGTATTTTAGGTATCATCGGCAATGAAGAGCTTTACACGTCGGACATCATCAATAAGTTAAAAGAAAATGACTTAGTCGTCGTGGAAGGTACCGTCTATCCCCTACTTACAAGGCTTAAAAATGGAGGACTATTGGAATATACCTGGAAAGAGAGTAATAGCGGACCTCCTCGTAAATATTACCGGATCACAGCTTCCGGCGAAGCCCTGCTATCCGAATTACTTGAAAGCTGGAATCAACTTGTCAAAGTAGTCTCTAAAACAACTAAAAAATAATCCGATCATGAATAAGACAATTAATATCAACTTAGGGGGCTTTCCTTTCACCATAGATGATACAGCCTTTGAATTACTTGAAAGATATATGACATCTATCAAGAATCACTTTGCACAATCCGATAGTTATCAAGAAATTATTTCTGATATTGAAATCAGGCTGGGTGAACTTCTCCAAGAAAAAACAACCTCCAAAGCAATAGTTTCAACTGCAGACATCGAGTCTGTCATTAAAATCATGGGACGTCCGGAGGAATTCGGCGCTGAATCTATCGATCTTCCGGGAGAAGACTTCTCCTCCTCAGATGAAGTCACTGACAAAGGTCAAAAGACGCGTAAATTATTCAGAGATAGATCCAATAAATACTTTGGCGGTGTATGTTCCGGTCTCGCCGCGTATTTAGGTATCAAAAATGCCAACTGGGTAAGGCTTGCCTTCATCATATTCACCACTACAGGCGGGTTTGGCATTCCTTTATATATCATCATGTGGATCTTCGTCCCTGAAGCCAAGACATCGGCCGACTTTTTAGCAATGAAAGGCAAGCGCGTCACTGTCTCCAATATTGCGGCTTACATGGAAAAAGAAATCAACAATTTCTCAAGCCAGGTATCTGAATTGTCCGATGATATCTCAAAAAGATTTGGAGGCAAAGGCAACAAATCTTTTAGAGCCGAAAGTACACTTGCCGATATGGAAAGTGCATTTAAAAGCGGCACATCGCGTTTAGGTCGTATTTTAAAGCCTTTTGGATTAATTTTAGGTGGATTCCTATTACTTACATTTGCCTTTGTGTGGATTACTTCCTTTGTGGGATTCATCCTTGCTCTACCCCTATTCAATTTTATCAATAGTACTTCTCCGATTATTAATTTCCTCCTGTCAGTGAATAGTTTTGTCATCATGGTTGTTCCTTTGGTATTTATTATCTTCTGGGCGCTTCGCTTGATTTTTAATACCAATGTCATGAAGAGCATTCGCCAAAGCTTAGTAGTCTTTTGGATCTCAAATTTAATTTGCTTCATTATCCTAAGCGCTTCTACATTTCGAGAATTCAAAAATTATGGCGTATATGAGTCAAAACAAAATCTGGAAGCTCTCACCAGCGAGACCATATCATTAGAGGCCATTACCAATGACCATACACAAGGAAATTTCGAACTGGGTGACTTGAGGATGGGAAAAGATGATCAATTAGAAATTGAAAATGACGTCAATATCAACATTTATCCTACAACATCTTCATATTGGCATTATACTAAAAAAGTTAAATCAAGGGGTAAAGACGGAAAAAATGCCAAAGACAATGCGGATTGTATCCTATACTCACTATTGACTCCCAATGATCATACTTTACAATTCCCTACTTACCTCACCATCAACAAAGATTGTAAATACAGATTTCAGCAGGTAGAAATCGACTTATATATCCCCATCGGTAAATCAGTGACTATCTCTGACGATCTGAAATGGGATCTCTCTAATGTCACTTATGACCAAAACCAAATGAAAGATGGATGGCGAATGATTCCCGGTAAATCATACAAGATGACCGAAAAAGGCCTCAACTGCACAGATTGTACTCCCGAAGAGTTGACAGTCAACATGGAACCGGATAATTATCTATATGTTTCAACAGACGATATTCCAAATAACGCTATCCTTCAATCCAATGAATCAGCTCAAACCTTCGATGTAACGCAGGGATCGACATGGAATTTATCTTTTGACAAAATAATGGTTGTTCAAAATAATACCTGGAAATTTAATGACATCAAACTCAATGTTGACCTAAGCCCTGATGCTAAAATCCACCTTATTCGCAAAATGAAGTTTTACGGCAAAGATCCTGTAAATCAAAATGACCTGGATCGTATTTATAACTATAGAGTAACCGGACAAGAGATTATGCTGTCAAACTATGGATATATTCAAAATGGTAAACAAATCATAAATCCAACGATTGAGACAACTTTATTACTTCCACGTGGATTGAAAATACACTTTGACGATACAATGAATGATTACAAGGGACAGGTTAATTTTGACAAAAGTATCGATGGAGGCTGGAACTTCGTCCGCTCAGAACTCTTACAGATGGATTCTGATGGACTGAAATGCTTAAACTGTGAATAAAAATAATATGCCCGGAATACAACATCAACTATTCCGGGCATTCAACCATCAAATAAGGATAACTTCGATTATTGAATTATGAATATTATCTGATTCACCGAGGATTCACTATGTCGATGTTTAATTAAAAAACGTATTCCATAAAATAATTATAATCAACCTAAGTCATATAAAATATATTTAAATATTTAAATTATTATTTATTAACTACAGACATATTATTAATATATATATATAGATCAAAAGAAATAATTTCACAAAAAATAATTTTATGGCAAGAAATAGCGTTAAATGTCAAAATAACTGCTTGCCAAAAAATTACTTGAACAAAAACTTTTCAGTAATTAAACATTTTCCATGGAAAAACAACCCTTGAGCTCTACAGAGCGCTTTTTATTTTGGCTTGCATCTGCCGACATTAAGTTGATTGAAGACAATAGGTCGGAACAGCGCAAATTCAGCCTGATAGGTTTATCTATCCTATTCACCTGGTTATTTGCCACCGCTATTTGGATGTATTTTTTTAGTACAGTCACCACGACCACTTGGATTATAATATTCGGAGGACTATTGATGGGAGGCATTGTCCTTACCATAGACCGAGTTTTAATTGCAGGGCTGCAAGGTACCGGATCAGCCAATAAGACCGGACCAATTGCATTCAGGGTCGCATTGGCACTGTGTCTTGGTGCTTTTATGGCACAGCCGGCACTTCTATATTTATTCAAAAAGGATATTGATATCCAGTTGACATTTGACAGAGAAGTAGGGAAACAAGCTACAGTAGCCGAAATCAAGCGCTCTATGGCTCCACAAGTAGATCCTTTGGTTCAGCAACGGGATTCTCTTGCCGCCATAAAATCCGATTTAGACAAACAGATTGTTGCTCTCAGGACTTCTTATCTTGCTGAAACCGATGGTAGCGGAGGAACAGGCAAAGTTGGGATTGCTGCTATAGCAAAGGCGAAAAAAGCAGAATACGATGCAGCTGTACTGGCACAATCACAATGGGTAGCCGGTGCGACACCTTTGATAACTCAGATTCAGGGACAATTAGACACCTTGTCAAAAATCGAAAATCAACGCATAGCAGCTTACGACTCTCTTGAAGGAGATGGATTCCTTGCAAGAATTGATGCCCTTCAACATCTTATTGAAAAAAACCTGGCTTTGCGCTGGCGATACATCTTATTATTATCCATCATTATGCTTATTGAATTGGCGCCTATCCTGAGCAAATTACTTTTGACAACAAAGGTCTATAATCAAAGAATTGTATTGGAGGAAGGTTATATGCTCAATTTGGATCGGGAGGTATTTGAAAAGAAATACAGCGAAGCGAAAAAATATGCCGATGCCATGCATCAAGCCAACATGGACAACATTGATCAAATATTTGATGAAGCAAAACAAGCAATGAAGTCGCCTTCTAATCAAGCAGCCGACAAATATGAACTACATCATCAAAATCCAGCCTCTACCGGTAATTTACTAGCTCACATGAAAAACAGTATGTTGGGCAGACATACATAAAACCCAATAAAGAGCATCGAAAAGCTGCCAATAGAAGTTGACCTATTGGCAGTTTTTGTATATGGTTTACCTTCCGTTCCCTTACTTTCTACTCAAGAGTTGTACTCATATTATTGGGATGGGACAAGTCAACTCGTATATTCTCCATCAGTGTTGTAGCCAATGAAATCCCGACATAGTCCACGGAAACGGGGAAAAGTTTGTGTTTCCTGTCCACCATGACCGCTACTTCCAACTTACCGGGAATAATTTTTAAAAGAGGTTGAAAGGCATAGAAGAGTGTTCGTCCTGTATTGGCCACATCATCGACCAAGATGATGTTCTTACCTACTAAAGCATTAGCTTCTATTTCCTCCAGAAAAATATCCTCTGCAACCGGATTGTCAGGTCTTATCCGTATTCTATTGACCGACGACTTTAGCTGTCCTGCAACCAGCTGATTCAGATCGTCGGACAGCAGTTGAGCCAGTGCATAGCCGCTTTTATTGATACCGATAAAGAAGATTTCCTTCTCTCCAAAGTTGCGCTCAAAGATTTCGTAGGATATTCTTCTGATTTTCTGCAACATTTGGTTATTATTCAATATAATCATTATATTTACTTTTGAAAAGGCTAAAATTATAAAAGATTCATAGCAGATGACTATTTCTCAGATACTTTTTTTAATAGTCCTGATAATTGTTTTTAGGGAAGCCGTAAATCGATATGGCAGACTCATTAGAAACATCAACTTAGGAAGAGACGATGAAGTGATAAACAACAAGGGAGGATTTAAGCGGATGATGCTGGTAGCCTTTGGGCAACAGAAGATGTTTAAGAAGCCGTTACCCGCATTCCTGCACTTATTTATCTATGTTGCTTTTGTAATAACGCAATTTGACTTAGCGGAGCAAATAATCGACGGCATCTTTGGAACGCATCGCGTATTATCCAATGTTTTAGGTGGATTTTATCCATTTATGATTAGCTTCATAGAGATATTGTCCGTCTTTGCATTTATTGCTACCATTGCCTTTTTATCGCGAAGAAATCTTTTAAAAGTACCTAGGCTCAACAGCAAAGATTTATTAGGTTGGGCAAAGCTGGACGCCAATTTAATCCTCATAGGAGAGATTCTGTTGATCACCGGCATTTTCTGCTTAAACGGTGCTGATAAGGCTCTTGGAGCCAATTATCCTGCAAAATACCATGCTACGGGCTTCTTTGCTATAACCGGTTGGTTAGGTCCGGCACTATTCGGCAACTTACCGGAATATTATCTACAAATAATCAGTGGATTCGGTTGGTGGCTTCACATAGCGGTAGTCTTTGGCTTTATCCTTTACCTGCCTACCTCCAAGCACCTACATATCTTACTTGCATTCCCCAATACCTATCTCTCAAGTGATAACCCGAGAGGAAGAATGCCCAATATTGAGTCCATAGAATCGGAAGTTAAAAACATGATAGGAGTGCCCATGACACATCCCGCAAAAGAGACCCTGGCCGACTTTGGTGTGCACGACATATTCCAGCTTACACGCAAAAACTTACTCGAAGCTTATTCCTGCACAGAATGTGGTCGATGCACCTCTGTATGCCCGGCAAATATGACCGGCAAGAAGCTTTCGCCGCGTAAGATAATGATGGACGTAAGAGACCGTATGGAAGAAGTGGGTAAGAAATTAGATGATCCCCACTTCCAATCAATAGAAGGCGACATAGACAACAAAATCGGTTTCAATGACGGAAGAGATTTGTTTAATTATATAGAAAAAGAAGAAATAAGGGCTTGTACAACGTGTAACGCTTGTGTGGAAGCATGCCCCGTACTAATCAGCCCACTTGAAATCATCCTACAATTGCGTCGTTATGAAGTATTGACTGAGAGTTCAGGCCCTCCGGACTGGATACCCATGTACAATGCCTTAGAAAACAATGGCAGCCCTTGGCAGATGACTATTGAACGAGACGATTGGATCAAAGAATTAAATTAAACAACCATGAAAGTAAAAACAATGGCCGAATTTGCGGCTGAAGGTCGCAATCCGGAGGTTTTGTTCTGGGTAGGATGTCTGGGAAGTTATGACGCTAGGGCACAGCGTGTTTCAGCGGCTTTTGCAGAAATATTGGACTCCATCGGCATAGAATTTGCTATTTTAGGCAAAGAAGAATCCTGCACCGGCGACCCGGCAAGAAGAGCAGGCACCGAATTTATTTTTCAAATGCTTGCCAACCAAAATATTCAAACCATCCATAATTATAATATAAAAAAGATAGTCACCACTTGTCCCCACTGTTTCAATACCTTTAAAAATGAATATCCGGACTTGGGCGCTCAATTCGAGGTGTTCCATCATACCCAATTTTTAAGCAATTTGATTCATGAAGGTCGCCTTGTCATTGAAGGTGGCGCCTTTGATGGTCAAAAAATCACCTATCACGACTCTTGTTACATGGGAAGGATCAATGGTGAGTATGAAGCACCCAGAGACCTGATGAAAGCACTCGATGTAGATCTGGTAGAAATGGGCAGAAACAGAGAAAATGGCTTGTGTTGTGGTGCCGGAGGAGCCCAAATGTACAAAGAAGACGAAGAAGGAGACAAACGCATCAACATAGAGCGCACAGAAGAAGCTATCGATACCGGA
>CAKUWM010000058.1 GCA_934699305.1 uncultured Saprospiraceae bacterium
ATAAGATTGAAATAAATAACAACCAGATAGATGAAGTAACTGCACCAAAGTTTGAACGAAAAATTATTGCATTTAAACTTGGAATTGGCAAGAGTAATAACTATTTTGATATCAATGTATTGAAAGGATCAGATATATATAGTCCGGCACAGCTTGATTCCAATCGTAAAAAGCTGGTTACTCCTGAAGAAAATTTTGTAGCATCAGTTCATATAGTGCAAAAAATATATAAGTATTTCAATATTGATATAGAGGGTGCAGGCAGTTTTTATACAAAGAACAAAGTATCGCCTGAGATGGAATATGAATTTGTTGGGAAAGATATTGTTTCTAAGTTGATCAAAACCAACATTTCTACTCAAGCGAATTATGCAATAAAAGGAAAATTTGACGTACAATTAAATCAATTTAATACCTCGCTGACATATCGTTATGTCATGCCTGATTTTAAATCAATGGGATCCTATTTCTTCAATACTGATATTCGAGAAATTGCCATTAATCCATCTGCCAGCTTTATCAAAGGGAAAATCAATTTGGCAGGACAATTCGGATTACAAAACAACAATCTGACTAAGCGTAAAATTCAAACTTCTGATCGTGTAATATATGGGCTAAATATGACTTTGTCAGTGATAAAAAATTTGAACATTTCTGTTTTTTTCAACAATAACAAAACAGAACTTGTCAATGTGCAAGCAGATAGATTGCTTGATTCTTTTAATCTAACACAAAACAACCTACAGACAGGAGCAATGATAACATATATGATAACTAAAAATAACAACAATCAAAATATAAGCATGAGTTTCAATAATAGTAATTTTGAAATTCTGTCATTATATGACCCTTCCAATACATTGAGTTTTAATAATGTCAGTAATAGTGTTGTAATTTCTTACAACTACAAATTGAAAAAATCTAAATTAAGATTCGGCTCACAAATAAATTATTTTGGAGCATCAAATAATCAAAACTCGACTTCCAGAATAGGTCTTAATGTCAATGCCTCTAAAAGTTTTTATAAAACAAAATTAAATGCCCGACTTGGACTGGGATATGCATTTAATTACCTGGATCATCTTGCTGATGGGTCGAGCATTAGAGCTACATTAAATCTTGGTTATGCATTAGCCAAAAAGCACAACATATCATTACTGACTGACATTTTTCACAGAAATTATAAAGTTCAAAATAAGTTGAATGTCAATGATCATCGGTCAGCGATCAGATATGTCTATAACTTCTAAAAAAATAATTTATGAAAAGTCTCATTATTTTTCTTCTATCACTTGTAATTATTTCATTGAATGGTTATAGTCAAGACAAGCCACTGGAAGTTCATCTAGTAAACACTTTGCCCACATTCCCAACAACACTAGCTGAATTTATCGAAGCCCAACAACAAAATCCTAACTTCTTATTTATAACGGTTCAAAATAAAACCGGTTCAATTCAGAATTATAAAATCACAATGGCAATCACCAATCTTGACCAAAACTTTACAATTAAAGTAGAAAGTACAGAAGAATTAAATTGCCTCAATATTGGCCCAAATGAGATGGATCATTTTGGAAACAGTGAATTTCCTGACTTGTTTAATTCATCTAATCTTGAAATCGAAGGTTCTAATTTGACAATATTCGATTTAATAGCAGATCCCACTCTTGCAGAAGGACATTATCAGATATGCTTGTGGGCTATATCCTGTGACAACGAAAATATTACTTTGTCCTCCGTGGATGACTTGAGCTGTGTTGAGTTTAGTATTAATTCACCCAACCCACCAATTCTAATGAATATATGTGACGTCAATGTATCGGCAGAGAGCAATAATTTGTCCTTCAATTGGATTTTTGATCTACCCACAGGTTATATGGACGACGTTACGTATGATGTAAGAATTTATGAGCTTGACCCTGAAATTCCATTTGATCCCAATGATTTGGATTTTGCAGTTCCACCAGCTTTCCAAAATGAGGTTGTAAACAATAAGTTTATCAACCTGATAATTCCAGATGATATTCAATTGAATCCAGAAATGAATTATGCTGTGAGAGTGAAAGCAACAGGTGATGCACTTAATGTCAAAAATAATGGATATAGTGAAATTTGTGTTTTTTACTGTGTCGATAATTTTGATAATATTCATTTTACATTGACTCCACATTATCCAACAGATAATGCGCCTACATTTTTTACAAATATTCCTATTGTATATGAAATCACACCTAATTGCAATGATCCGTTTTATGAAAAAATTAAAAACTATTCGTACCAACATTTTTTAATCTCTGGATCTTCTTCTTTTGAGTGGCAACGTAATATCCCCTGGAATAGTGGGCCCACACTTTCTCAAAAATATATTCTTTTAGGAAACGATGGGAACCCCAATTGTCTTGGAAGTGCTGATTTTGATTGTAACCGTAGTTGTCAAATATCACATAATAATCCCGACCAACCCTTGAATTTAATCAAGGGAAAAGAATACTATAGCAATGTTACCGGCACGCTTAAATATGGAAAAAATAAAACACAACCGGTCAATAGCAACACTAGGTTTGAAGTAGGTATGGGAAAACCAACGTTTAGCGCACCCGAAAAAAATGATACTTTCGAAATAAGAAAACCGATTGTTATCAGATTTTCTACCACTCCAAGACCTGAACATATTGGTCCTGAACATTATATTTTTCATTCCGATGGTGATAATAATTGCAGTGCATATAATGACTATTTGTTTGAACGATGGCATTTACAGGTAAGTAAGTCCAATTCATTTAATCATTCTGATATTGTTTACTCTAAATGGGAGAAAATCGGTTCCATTACAGACGACGCTTTTTCTTTCAAAAACATGTATGACAATGGCGTCGGCGAAAGAATACAAGCCAACGAAGACTTTATTCTAGATGAGTTTAGTAAAGATATCACAACAGAGATTGACAGTCTCAAGGTTGGAAAATACTACGCAAGGGTATTGTGGGCTACTAATCCAAATGACACATTAGATATGACATACTATAAAGCCAGCGATACAATATCATTTAATGTCAAAGAAGGAGCTTTAGCGCCAATTACACCCGGTGACAGGTGCATTGTACAATGCATAGCTCATGATCCTGCTATTTCAGTTCCAATAGAATTTCCAATTAATAAGACATTTAAAATAAATGGATTTAATGTTAAGGTGAAATCATATACTAAAAACGACATCAATGGTTATGAAGGAGAAGGTGAAACTGAAATTAATTTTATAACTAAAATTAAATTGAAAGTAAAGTTTGATCATATCTCAATCAATACCGACTCAATTGCCATGACTGGAAAAATAGTTGGAATAGTAGATCAGGATTTAACTTTAGATTCATTGAAAAAGTCCGGTAAAACATATTATGGACTTACTGATGAAAGTGCTCAAGCCCTGCATGCCATCATAACTACAGGCGACCGAATGCTTGACTTATTAAATGACCGTCCCTCAAATTTACCGATTGGGATAGATCATTCCATTAGTGAAATGAAACTAACCTTAGGCATTGTGAATTTTAACGCTACAATTACCACTGGAAATATAAGAGTAATGACTGCTTTTAAGGATCCACAAATTTCCAATATGTGGATAAGTGCCGGTGCCGATCTTTGCATCAATGCAAATGGATATGGCGATTCTCTGAAGTTTTTTATCCCCTATGATATTGGTATAATAACTGAAGAGGCAGGAACAGATTTCCACCTTTCCGGAATTGAAAATGCCGAAAATGAAGATGAAGGCACATATTTTAGTTGGAATTGTGATAAAGATTTCAAACTCAATCTAGCAGGCAAAGTGAGCCTCGACAGAGAATATGTTGTTCCTGAAAAATTAGATGGAAGCATTGATGAAGATGCGAGTCATAAGGTTGTTGTGAGATTTAATGGTAAATTTGAATTAAGGCATACCTCAAGTGTCTATGACTGGGGTCTAATATTTGGTGTTAATATCCCTAAATTTCAGATAGTAGGAGTTGATGATTGGTCTTTTGAAGTGGTCAATGCATATCTTGACCTATCATCATTATCGAATCCAATAGCATTTTCTTTCCCTGAAAATTATAACCATCCTGGAGTAACCAATCATAACCTCGCTTCAACTTGGAAAGGTTTATATATAGAGTCCGCAAAAGTAAAAACTCCCGAAGGGCTATTTGGCGACAACAATAGAGTTGAATTTTCGGCAAATAAAGTATTAATTGTCGGAAGTAAACTCAGTTTCAATCTTGCCGTCACCAATCTCTTAAATTTTAACTCAAATAAAGCAAATAGTGGATGGGGCATTTCTTTGGATACATTGCAATGGAATGTTTTACAGAATAATGTTAACCTTTTTAGATTTTCAGGTTTAATGAGTTGTCCATACTTTGCAGAGGATGACAGACTTGAATATTTCGGAGGATATCAAAAAAAGTTATTTACAGATCGTAATAATCAAGATTCAATAGTAAGTTATTATGGAATATTTATAGGACCTAAAGGCGACTTACATTTGCCCATAGGAGCTGCAAATTTTGTGATGGATGATACATCCTATGTTTCTTTAAATAAAAGTAGTGTTGGTAATGAGTGGTATGTCAATGCAACAATTGCAGGCGGAGTTGATTTCGGTAAATCATTGGGCCAAGCATTGAATGCACCTTCCATGAGTTTAGTCGGACGGATGGAACACTTTATGATTCGCAATGACACAATCCTAAAAAAACCACGTTTTCACCTTGCTTCTCCGGATAAAAAATTGGGTAATTTCCCATTTACACTAGATACTATTTATCTTGAACAAAGTGGAATAGGATTTAATACTATTGTGCAGGGAAGCTTGTCTCTAACAGGGTCGGTAAATGCTTTATCAGCTAGTGCCAAATTTAAAATTCATTCTAGCTTAAGTGGGTCAATCCGCAAGTTTATGACTGTTGATGGATTTGCAATCGACTCAATAGGACTTGATGCCAATGTTGCCTCTATTAAAATAAAAGGTTACATTAAATGGTATAAAAATGGAAGTACTGATGGCATCAAAGGTCGTATAATGTGCGACTTCCCGGCTAATGTATCCGGATTAGTAGATATGGACTTTGGGACTTATTGTAGTAACCCCAATGCATCTTTTAATACTGCCCAATATTTTTCATATTGGGAAATTAATGCGGCAATTAATTTACCTAACCCTATTCCGGTGTTTGCAGGATTCAACATGCATAGTATTTTCGGTGGTGCTTTTTATCATAAAAAATATAATGATGTCCAAAGAAAATATATTCCAGATTTTTCAACCAGTGTCGGAATTAAATTGGGAGGCAGGTTTGCAACTGCTGCAAAGCCTGAGGCTTTCAATATTGATGCTTACTTTGAAGGTTCTGTTAATGCATCTGGAGGGTTATCTACTTTGGGATTTCATGGAAATGCTTGGGGTATGAAAGAATTCGGCGCTTCGGATCAATTTGGAACCCGCGTCAATCCATCGATCTGGGGCGTTGTGGATATTAATTATACTGTAGCAACCAAAACATTTAATGGTGACATAGATATATATGTTTTGAAAAAAAATGGCAATATAGTAATGATAAAAGGAAACAGAAATGCACAGTATCTTTGTTCCAATGCTCATTTTCATGTTGACCCCGAAGAGTGGTATTTTTATATAGGAACACAGGAGGAACGCAATAAATTAAAAATTGATTTCGGGCTGACAGTCAATATTGATGGATACCTCATGGTAGGATTTGGAATACCTGCAGAGCTGCCACCATTACCACAGGCTGTAATTGATATTATATCTGCAGGAGTCAACAGTGGAGATGAAGGAGGAATGCAAATGATTGAAAATACTGCAGCTGATAGTAGAGACCCAAGCCTTATGAGTTCCGGTCAGGGATTTGCTTTAGGTGGCTCTATTGATATAAATGTGCCTGAATTTACATTCCTCATATTATATGCTAAATTAAGGTTTATCGCTGGTTTTGATTTTAATATGGTTAATACAGGAGATGTATTCTGTATGAATACCGGAGAAAATAGAGGTCTTGATAATTGGTATGCCTCAGGACAAATTTATGCGGCAATAGATGGAGATTTGGGATTGAAAATTAATTTCTGGGGTTCACATAAAATAAGTCTTGTGCATTTAAAAGCTGGAATTATGGTACAAGGAGGCACACCTAACCCCTCCTATTTCAGTGGTATGGCCAGTGTTTATTATTCTGTTCTCAATGGATGGGTAAGCGGCAGTTCAAGCTTCGCTTTCAACTTTGGCAAAAAATGTGTTACTGGAAGTAACAACCCATTAGACGGAATAACCTATATTGCTGATATGAAACCAACAGGGTCGGCATCTGTATTTGATAATGTTAAGACCAGCTTTAATTTTCCCATCAATACTAAGTTGACTTTACCTGTAAATGATAATGATGGTAACATTACCGGTTCGGTAGATTACATGCCTTTTATCTATACGTACGAACTAAAGTTAAATGGCTCAAACATAATAGGAACGATTAGCACGAATTCTAACAAACTAATTTCAACATTCATAAATGATACTTTGCTCAAGCCCAATAAAACTTATACAGCTACAATAAAACTAAGGGCAAAAAATATGTCCACCAACCAAATCGTCAAAAATACCAATGGAACATATTGGGAAGAGTCTAAAACTGTTTCTTTTACCACGGGCTCCTTACCAGATGTGATCCCTGTTGACCAAGTTTATTACTCAAGCCCATTACCATATCAACGCTATTTTTTAAAATATGAGACGCAAAACAATGCAGCTTTTATCAATTTTAAATCTGCCATTGAACCATTTATGATGTCCAGTAAAACATTTAGCGGAATTAATTCAACAACTTATCATTATAAATACTTTATTCGTATTACAGGTGTCGGACATATTGATACAATAGAACAAGCTATATCTAACAATACTTTTAATTATTTCACACTGAACAATATTGTTAATTTGAAAAATGATAAAAAATACAAACTAGAATTAATCAGAAAGATTCAGCAAAATAATAATTCCGGTTCACCCTATCAAATAGCAATGGACCAAATTAATGTAAATGAATTAATGTATGCTTCCCCAATTGCGATTTCATATAATGATCAAAGAGTCAGAGCACAAATGAATGTTGTTGGAGGAAAACTCAATGAAACACCACCATTAAAAAGATCACAGTTTGCCTTTTTTACATTGTTTTTTGGTACAAGTAAGTACAATTCGATGTCTTCCAAGAATAAAAATACTGTAACTTCCGCTATAAGACTAAACTGTACTTCCACCTTTCCTGATTCATATCTTATTACGACAAGATGGAATGAGCCATTTGATTATTATGATTTTAAAAAGTACAACGTGGACATTCCTCCTTTGATCACAATTTTTACTGAGATCCAACCAAATACCGGAACAAGTGGTGTCGGCCTCAACTCATATCGTGATCAAAGTGTTAAATATATTCAAGATGAAATAATTGCAGCCTCACATGATAAAAATGTAAAGGCAACATACTATACTATTGGTTACAACGGTTCTTATATGCCTCATACCGCATCATATAAAACCCAAGTTATTCCTGAAGGCATAATTAATTATACAATTGATAATAACTTAGTTTCCGGCTATTCCCCTAAATATACGGACAGTGATTTTCGTTTATTGCCCTATTCTATGACAACAGGTTTCAACCAAGTGTATGAAGTTGCAATAGAACCTGGCACTGGTACAGGTTCATCCGGAAAACCATTGTACTTTTACTATCAAATTAATAGGAAGGTACTCAACAAAGCATTTTCGTTTAAATCTAAAAAAGAAAATGAATGGAATAAAAAGATCAGTCCTTCCACTACAAAAGTAAATCAAGCCTTTCCGTCACAATATCAAAATCAAAATTTGTTAATTCAAAACTGGTATACCTACATAAATGTTTACCCTTGTAGTTACTCCTTTCCAAGCAACAGTAAGTTTCCTCTACAATTTATTTATAGAAAATATACTCCGGCAACAACCCGAATTGGTGGAACCAATTCATACATATATGGAACGAAGGTGTTAAAATCTTTTGAAACATATCAGTGGCAAATTGATTAATTTCTATTATAATACTATGTATCATACTCCGATAAAATAAATTTACGATGAAAATTACATCTTTATCAATATTATTCTTTTTGTTAAGCTATCAAATTTTAATTGCTCAGGATACAGTCTCCATTAATTCAAATCTCCGGATTATAGCCAAGCATAAAGGATCAGAAGTCATCCTAAGATGGGCACCATTAAATCCGGTGTGGTGGAACCTTGGCAATAAATATGGATACACTTTACAACGTACCACCTTAAATAAAGATGGCATAGCAGATGAACTTGGGTATAAAAATCACACACATACTTTGACAGTATGGTCACATGACAAATGGAAACCCTATATTCCCAATGATGAATACATGACCGTAGCAGGAGGAATTATATTTGATAGTATTCAATCCGAACCGATTCCTGCTAATCAGTCCTATTTAGTCAATAACATTGACCTTAATAACCGGTATTCATTTGCTTTATTTGCAGCAGATATGTCAAAAAACGCTGCATCTGCCAGTGCATTGGGCTTTGTGGACAAAGCTGTGGATACCAATCATATTTACCAATATAGAATATTTTTAAATGACAGCATACTTGGTATGCCATCAGATACCGCATATACGGTTGTACAATTCAATAAAGACGCACTAAATCAACATCCTGATCTTGATCATTATGTAAGCAATGATAGTACAATTACTCTATATTGGGATAGATTATTGTATCGCAACTATTTCACTGCTTATAATATTGAAAGAATGGAAAAAGGAGGCAAAAAATGGATTAAACTAAATAATAAACCTTATATATATAGCCCCATTGCAACAGAAAGTGATACGCCTTTTAATATTTTTACTGATACCAATGTAAGACAAGGCATCGATTATATTTATAGAATTAGTGGCATATCACCTTTTGGTGAGGAGTCTGATTTTTCCGATACAATATCTGCACAATGCATTTTTACTTCCAAACCGCCTGTGGCAATCTCTCTTTCTATCAAATGGATAAGTAACACCCGACTTGAATTGTCATGGTCTCTTGATGATCCAAATAATCGTGTTGTTGGTATGGTTGTAGCCAGAAGTTTTGATGACAAAGATGGATTTGAACCATTGCATAAAGATCCCTTATCTCATGACTCACGTACATTTATTGATAATGATGTACCTGAGACATATGATGTTTATTACAGAGTTTACACGTTTGATAAACGCGGCAATTTCAACGAATCCTTTGTGGCTTATACAGAGCGGAACGATTCCATTCCACCATCTACCCCGCTTGGATTAACCGGCGATTGGGCATCTTCAGGTGATGTTACTTTGTCTTGGAATCTAGGTAAAGAAAAAGATTTGTCGGGATATAAAATTTATTACGCCAATGATAGTACCCATTATTTTGCCTTACTAACTAATAATCTGATTAAAGATACGGTGTTTCATAGAAAATTTAATGAAGAAGTCCTAACAAAGTATATTTATTTCAAAGTTCAGGCAGTGGATATGAGGTATAATGTTTCGCCTCAGAGTTACTTTATTAAAGTCAAAAGACCTGACAAAATCCCGCCTATGTCAGCAGAGTTTTTCCCTATAGTCCAACAGGATTCATCTGCATTTATTTCATGGACAAGATCCAAAAGTACGGATGCCGCAGGATATAAGCTTTATAAAAAATATTTAAATGAGCAATTCCAATTTATTCTTGATACCAAAAACCCTAACATTACAAATTTTACTGATAATAAATTGAAGTACAATAGTGAGGTAAGTTTTCGTGTAGTGACTTATGATGATAGTAATAATGAAACTCAATGTGAAAATGATATTTTTTTCAAAATAAATAAAATTAGTTATTTACTAAAACCATTAAAAGTTACTTATTTTAAGTCACCTGATAATAATGAAGTGAAACTCATGTGGGAAAGTCCAAAAAATGCTTCCAGAATAGATATATACAAGTTGGATTCAGAAGGCAATGTAAAAGAATCTTATACAGTTAGAAATAAAAATGAGTGGGTAGGAACATTGACAGAAGGTAACAATAAATTCTCATTAAAATATATTAATCCGCAAAGTGAACAAAGTGAATTTACCTTCATTGAAGTAAAGAAATAACACCAATAAAATCCTCTTTTCTATAACACAACAAGAAAATTCCATAGGCGCATTACAGATAAGTTGAACAATTTGAGCGATGAATCAATATGATACAATGGCATTGCCAATTGTAGCTTTAAATAGACCTGTATGGAGTTTCTGCAAAATGAACTATTTTACAAGTACAACAGATAATCCTTTTGTGATATTGTCAAACAAGACGATCCGCAAAACTGAAGTCGTCAAAGTAAATAATCGTAAAATATCCTTCACACCCTCGATCCAATAATCTGTGTGGCACACAATTCAGGAAATTTTTCCGGTGTACTGGCAGCACAGACAAATCCCATCTGAGTCAAAGTTGCAGCATTCTGCGCATTCCAAACTCCTTTTCCGGACTTATTGAGTGCCAGAATCGAAATGCATTTTTTAAATAGAGTCGAAGCCCGTGATGCTGCACGCAACATAGCTGAATTATCCTCTGTTTCGTCCAAATCAGATATCAATATCAATAAGGTTCGATCCGGGTTGAGACAAGTCTGCATTGCATAGTCCAATGCTCTTCCAATATCAGTGCTTCCACCCATGTGTGTTGAAAAAAGTATGTCAACAGGGTCATGCAACTGTCCGGTTAAATCGGCCACGTCTGTATCAAATAGCACTAAATGCGTTTTTAAAGCTGGAATTTTGCTGAAGATCGAGGCAAAAATTGCTGAATAGACCAATGATTCATGCATCGAGCCCGATTGGTCAACAAGGATAAAAATCGTATCAATGGTCTTTTTTCGATTCTGTCTTCCTATAAGCGACTCCGGAATGATGGTTCCGGTGCTATATTGAAAAGTGTGCAAATTTTTAAGAATAGTTTTTGACCAATTGATGTTGTTACCCTTTGGTTTTCTATTGATGATGGGAGACCTCAAAGCCAATCCAATTTTTTTACTCGTCTCAAAAGCAAATAAATCGGTGAGTTTTCTCGCAATTGCTTCGATAATCAAGTTGGCTTTATGCTTGGCCACATCCGGCAAAAGACCTTTCATTTGCAATATTGTGACTGCAAGATGAACATCCGGTACAATGTGCTCTATCATCGAATCATCTTGCAGCAATAAATTCAGGCCATGCCTTTTTATAGCATCTTTTTGAATAACAACACTCGTGTTGCCCGGAAAATAAAAGTCTATAGTCTTCAACCAGTCATTGATCTGAAAATTGCGATCCTTTGAAGATTGACCATCGCCATAAACCCATTTTAGCGCTTTGTCGATTTTAACTTCGTCCCCATTCCATTCTGCTTCTTCAAAGTCTTCATCATTCTTTGGATTTATACCTAAGATAAGTGACCACTTTTTCAATAAATCATTGCGAGAATCCTGCAATATTTCATCACCATCCTCAAGCATTTATCACTTTTTTGAAAAAAGACTCACTATCCAACATAAAAGGAATGCCCCAATGACAGCCGTCAAAAAACGACCGGGACCATCAAATCCCAACTTACCAAAAAGCCATGTAGCAAAAGAACCACCCAATAATCCAAGTATCAGGTTCAGAAGAAGCCCACTGCCTTTTCCTTTAAATAGCAAACTTCCAACAAAGCCGGCAGCTCCACTTAATATCAATGTCCATAACCATTCTCCCATAATATTTTTTGTCTTTTTGTTAAATAAATAATAATTCTAAAAATATGTGTACCTTAATTCCTTCCTTTGAATTTCAAAAATAATAAAATATGTTTCAACCTATCAAAGAATTATCGGCTATGCTATGCTTTATCTGCATTTTGTCGCTTTTTAGCTGCCGTTCAAATAAGGATGATTGGAATAATCCGGTAAAAATATACAATACTCTTTGCTCTTGCAAAAACCAATCGGGACAAACCATCGATGATGGATTGAAATCTATGCTCTCTGCACAAAATATTCCCGCCGGAAATACGGATCAGATAAATACCTGGATGAATGCCAATACCGATCAATTTATTGATTTTATAGAAGACAAATATCGCTCCGACTCCGTATTTATGACTCAATTTCAGGCTGCACAAGACACTCTTGCAGCACATGGCTCTGTGATGGCGACAAAAGGAGCTTTTGAGGAATTATTTTCAATCAAAGTCAAATATCCCGGTTGTGTTGCTGCGATGCACTTACTCTATCAGAATTAAGCGCTACATTCATCTTATATCCGAGATTCAAAATACTTTTTAGCCCACATTCCGCATAAGACAATGCGGAATCGATTTACGACTCGTAATCAATGGTTTTTTAAACCATTGAAACGATTCGTACATCGGGATTATCCTCATAATCAGCATTAGACGGTTTTTATAAACCTTTATTGCTGAATTCGGATTGAACCCACATTCCGCATAAGACAATGCGGAATCGATTTACGACTCGTAATCA
>CAKUWM010000059.1 GCA_934699305.1 uncultured Saprospiraceae bacterium
TGCTAATGTTGGTTTACCAAAATAGGCAGGAATCAACTTCATATCCATTGTCAAGGCTGTGTCTCCGGCAAAATACAACACATGAGAGCCTGTAGTGATAAGAAAGCCGGCAGAAGTGCCTCCATAGCTTCCATCAGGCATATTGCTTGAATGAATTGCGTTAACCATACGTACGTCACCAAAACCAAAGTTCCTTTTACCACCAATATTCATTCCAAATACGGTACAATCTTTCTCTTCAAACCATGTCGCTACTTCAAAATTTGCAATTATTGGTGCTCCGTTTTTTCGGGACAATTCATGTGCATCAGCTACGTGATCACTGTGACCATGAGTTAACAGGATAAAGTCAGCTTCTAAATTATCTACATCGACCAAATTCTTTGTCAATGGATTGGGACGAATAAAGGGATCGATTAAAACTTTATAACCATCCAGATGAATCGAAAAGCATGAATGTCCGAGGTATTTTAAATGATTCATTGGCTCAGTGTATTGATTGTTAGCGAATTAGGTGAAACTATGATTTTCTTTTCGGACTGCAAAGGTACATATTATTCTGAACAAAAATCAGGTTATACCAAAACATAGTTTATTTCTACTTCGTTATTTGTAATTTTGTTGCTATGTCGAGATTTCAAGTTGTTAATATTTTTATTATTTTAATATGTTTTTCATGTAATGCTCCAAATGAGGATGATAAACTTTGTGTTTTCCGATACAATCAGCCAAACAACGTTACTTCTTTAGATCCTGCCTTCGCACGTAACCAATCTAATATATGGGTTGTTGATCATTTGTATAATACGCTGATTCAATTGGATGACAGCCTTCACATACGACCGTGTGTTGCTAAAAAATGGTCGATTGAAGAAGATGGAATGTTATATCGTTTCATTATTAATACGGATATTAAGTTTCACGATGATCCATGTTTTAAAGGAGGCAAAGGTAGAACTATCCACGCGGACGATGTTGTATATAGTTTAAATCGAATCATTGATTCAGTAGTTGCTAGTCCCGGAAGTTGGATTTTTAATGATAGAGTAGATTCAGTAAAGCCATTCACTGCGGTAAATGATTCTGTTTTTGAAATTAGGTTAAATAAACCATTTATGCCCTTTTTGCAGTTGCTGGGAATGCAATATTGCAGTATTGTTCCTAAGGAGGCTGTGGATATGTATGGAAAAGCCTTTAGATCACATCCGGTGGGTAGTGGACCTTATTATTTAAAACGGTGGGTTGAAGGGCAAGCTATGATTTTAAATAAGAATCCGGATTATTTTGAGTTTGAGAACAAAGAACGTTTGCCTTATGTTGACGTAATCAGAATTTCTTTTATTGGCGATCGAAAAACGGCTTTTTTGCAGTTGATAGAAGGCAATTTAGACTTCATGAGCGGATTTGACCCGTCGATGACGACAGAAATTTTTTCGAGTGATGGGAAACTGAGACAACAATATCAATCTAAAATTGTCAATTACCAATCTCCATATCTTAACTCGGAGTATCTTGGGATTAATTTAAAGTGGGACAAAGAGAGTCCATTGCTCAATCGGGATTTTAGAAAAGCGTTGAATTATGGATTTGACCGTAAGGGTTTATTAGAAACTTTAAGAAGAAATATTGGCAGGCCGGCAAATTCATCTTTCCCTCCTTACGGATTGCCATCTTATGATGAAAATTCAGTCAGCGGTTTTAGCTACAATCCGGCATTAGCAAAGACTTTGTTGGAAAAGTCCGGATATTTGAAGTTGCCTTTTACCAAGCGACCCGTCCTCTCATTATTTACAGCAAAGGATTATTCAGACTTTTGTTTGTACATTGTCAAGCAATGGGAAACACTAGGTATAAGATGTAAAGTCGAATTAGCCGAATCAGCCACAGTAAGGGAAATGATGCGCAATGGTAAGGTTTTGTTTTTCAGAGGTAGTTGGATTGCTGATTATCCGGATGCTGAAAATTTTTTAACGGTATTTTATGGTAAAAATTCCGCACCACCTAATTATACACATTTTCAAAATAATAAATATGATGCCTTATATGAAGAGGCATTAGCTTGTAAAGATGACACAAAACGTTATGAAATTTATCACGAAATGGAAAAAATTCTTATCGAAGAAAGTCCGGTAATTTTCTTATTTTATGATGCAATAAGCAATTTCACCACGCATCAAATCAAAAATTATCACACCAACCCTCTTAATTTGCTAAAAGTTAAATTTATTAAAAAAGAATGTGGAAAGTAAAATATTGTATTTTATTCCGTATAGAAGCCGAAATTCGTGGCTATTGTTTTTGAAAAGCATCATATAATATTATCTTTCTCATTTTATATTTAAACTAATTATAAATAACGAATTATAAACATTAATTAAATAAATACTTCAACTAAATTTGAAATGCATTGTTTAATTATTATAGCACTTTCAAGATTTTATTATATAAGTTATTGTATATGAAAGGCGAATTATATTCTAAAAAAAAATAATATGAACGAAATTAGTTTGAGTAAAAAACAAGTAAAACCTGTAATTGAACTTTTGAATGATTATTTAGCAAATTATCATATTCATTATCAAAAATTACGAGGTATGCATTGGAATATCAAAGGAGAGAATTTTTTTACACTCCATTTGAAATTTGAAGAATTATATAATAATGCCCAAACCACCATTGATGCCATAGCTGAAAGGATACTGACCCTAGGTAAGTCGCCTTACTCAACGTATGCTGAATATATTAAAGTATCTGAAATTCAAGAAGTTGATACCGTAGATATGGCAGATGTTAAAATGGTCAAAGAGGTGATTAACGACATGACAAAGTTAATTGAGTTGGAACGAGACATCATGGAAGCCGCATCAAAAGCCGGAGATGAAGGAACCAATGATATGGTCAATGCTTTTATGCAATTCAAAGAAAAGACTACCTGGATGATGAAGTCATTTATTGGAAAAAGTAAATAATCTTTCTTTTTAAGTAAATTGTTGTTGAGCAGGTATTTCTAAATTGAATTATCAGGAAAATTATATTTTAATTACACTGTAATAGTTTGACACAACTCAACCAACACACCATTGGTGGTTTTGGGATGAAGGAAACATACTAATTTGTTGTCAGCGCCATGTTTGGGTGTTGGAGACAGTAGTTGAAAACCTTTTTCTTCCATTTCTTTCATAGATTGATAGATATCTTGTACCTCAAAGGCAAGATGATGGATACCGGGACCTCTTTTTTCGATGTATTTTGAAATCGCTGTAGTCTGGTTTTCATCAGAACCAACGAGTTCAATTTTAGATTCTCCTAATTGAAAAAATGAAGTGGTGACTTTTTCACTGTCCACATGTTCTTCTTTGTAAGGAAGCCTGTCAAATAATTTCTCAAATAAAGCATTTGCATCTTGCAGATTTTCAACAGCTATGCCAACGTGTTCGAGCCTAATCATGATTTGTGTGTTTATTGATTCAAAGATAAATAAAATGATAAATAAAAGAGGCTGCCTATGACAGACAGCCTCTCTTTATAATTTAGTAGGAAAAAATTTACTTGATAATAGTAAATCTTTGCGTATTTACGCTTTCGTTATTCTCAATTTTAACGATATAAGTACCATTATTCAATGAACTTACATTGAAAGAAAGGTTATTAGAACCATTGAATATAGCTTGATTAGTATTCAAAGATTTAACCATTTTCCCTGTGTAATCAAGTACAGATATTTTAGCTGTAGAAGGTTGAGTTGCATTGATACGGATATTCAAATTATCAGAAGTTGGATTTGGATAAACACTTACATTATCAAAGCTCTTAATAACATTGATTGCAGAATTTTTACCTTGTCCAACGAAAATATTATCCAAATATCCGGCATTACCCCAGTTAGATGTAACTTTTATCTGGAAAACAACATCATTTGTATTGGCTAATTCAGGAAGGTCGATGCTATCAGTTCTCCATTCATTTGCTGTAGGAACGAAGAATGCTGTTTTGTCACCGCCTGTTTTCATTGCATTTCCGGAAAGAGTTTTAAAGCTTTTATAAGTTGCACCACAGTCTGTTGAGTATAGGAATTCAACTTTGTCTCCATCGTATTTTACACCATTCTCAATATATCCTGCGTATGCCCAATCGTAAGTGAATACAGGGTTGGCGGGCATGTTGATTTTGTCAGTAATTACAGTCATGGTAGGTGTGCTACTTTGTGGATTCCACTGGAAGAAGTACAACAAAAGTGAATTTGGAGACAAGCCATAACCACCTACATTTCTAGCAGGATTAAATTGGTCAGGACTTACTGTGAAGATATAAGGGAAGTTAATATCTTGTATAAACAAGGTATTGTTCAAATCACCATTTCCTTCATTAGTATAAGTCTTTGGTACAGCTGTACCTTCTTCACTTAGGTAAGTGAAAGTATATTCAGTTGTATTATTATTGATCAAGTTGCCGTCGATAGCACCATTGTTAAAAGAAATCAATCTGACTGCAATAGAATTCTTACCACCTGCAACAGGGATAACACCAAAACTTAAATTTTCAGTCTTACCGGCTTTAATATCTGTATCAAATTCCTTTGTAACCTCAACACCATTCAAAGAATATGCTGCAGTAATTTGAGTGATGTCACTTTGATCTGCATTGTTGTTGGTTACTTTGATAATAGGTTCCGCTGTATAATCTTCCGGACAGTATGAGTTGCTTGATTTTGATCCATTAGCTACAGCAGGATCTCCGATAGCAGTACCATCCGGGAATGCAACGGGCTCACTTAGAGCAGCATTCATGACAGATAAGTCAGTGGTATGTTGAATAAATGATAAGACCTCAATTTGATTTAGTGCAAAGATGAAATTTTTCAAAGGCACTGAATATGTATATACCGCAGAAGTGCCGGCATCCATTGAAGCCGGAAGAACGTTATCTCCATAAATATCACTTGCCGCTTTTCTGAAAACATGAGAAAATTCTTTCTCGCCATTCGTTCCCGGAGCAGTAGGCCAGTTGAGATGCGCTTCAAGAAGATAAGTATGCAAGTTGTATTTGCTGATGTTAAAAGTAGAATCGCTGTTATTGGTAACAGTTACTGTAATATTAACTGAATCTACTGTTTTATTATATGAGTGAGTTACTTGAATATCCAACGGACTAACTATACCGGAAGCATAATTGAATGCAGCTTGGTTGTATCCTACCGGTGCACCATAATATGCTTGTGTCCAGTTGCCACCACCATAAGTATCATGACCCATATAGCCATCCAAGAAAGCAGTAGGAACGCCGCCTAATCCATTGTCAGAACCATATAAAGTAGTCGTATAGTCTTCATAAACGCCCCATTTTGCCTGAACTTCGCTTTTGTTGGTTTCAAACATAGGATCATATCCCGGAAACCAAACCTGGTATTTTACTGCAACAACTTTTCCTTCATTACCACTAATTAAGGTATTGAAAGCAGGGTTTTGAGAAGCACAAGGTCCACAAGAGGCATTTGTAAATTCCTCCACTAAGGCTAACTTTCTCAAGCCTCTGTTGACCGGTACATTTGATTTGAAATCAGTGGTAGTCAAATAAGTATGACTCTTGTAATTGGATTTTTGAATCGGAGTAACTTTAGTTGCTGCCGTTTCCTTTGTAGTATTGATATTAATTCTTTGGGCATTAAGACCGAAAGAAACAAAAAACAAAACTAACAGTGTAAAAAACTTACCATTCATAAAAAAATAATTTTGATTTTAGATGCGCAAAGATATGGAAATGAATTCAATAATATAATTAAATATTTGTTATAATTTATAAAAAATAAAATAAAATTTTCTTAAGATGTTCAATTTCGAGAAACATTTATAATTATAACAAATTGGATTGAAATATTCAAAGGTTAATAAAAATCAATTAAATAATTATTAATTTTATTAAATCTAAATAAATTGCAAAATGAATATAAACCCAAATTTCCCATTAGTCAAATACGATATTTGGAATTAATTGTGATGTCAATAAAAAAAGTCAGTGGAATAGATATCTCCACTGACTTTTGTTAGAAAGTTTATTTGGCTTCTTCCATGAGTGAATCATGATGTTTTCGTTCGTGAGCTGCCTTTTCAGCTGAATACTCTTTTCCAAATAGTCTGAAAATCCGTTCTTTAAATTTTTCGACCATCACCAACATACTTGGGATTAAAATTAAAGTTAGGAAAGTTCCGAAGATTAGCCCGAAGATCATTGTCCAACTTAGTGGTCCCCAGAAGGCAACATTATCCCCACCTATCGTTATCTTTGGATCTCCCGTTGAAAAGAGTGAAACAAAGTCTATGTTTAGGCCTACTGCCAGTGGTATAAGTCCTAGAATTGCAGCGATTGCAGTCAAAAGAACCGGTGTCATCCTTGTTTTTGCGGCTTCTGCTGCTGCTGCTCTTAATTCCATACCCTGACTCAACAGAATATCCGTAAATTCAACCAATAATATTCCATTTCTGACTATGATACCAGCCAGAG
Organism: uncultured Saprospiraceae bacterium; assembly: GCA_934699305.1. Classification (GTDB taxonomy): domain Bacteria; phylum Bacteroidota; class Bacteroidia; order Chitinophagales; family Saprospiraceae; genus Parvibacillus. The sequence goes on from CAKUWM010000059.1 coordinate 6,499, forward strand.
CAAACAAACCAACACCTGTCATTACGATTACAATATTCATATTAAATAAAGAGAATCCAAGCAACACTCCGGTTATACTAAATATAATTTCAGCGAGTATAATTGCAGGTTTTGACATTGAATTAAATTGAAGTACCAAGATGAGGAATATCATTCCAAAAGCTATAAGGAAGGCTTTGGATAAGAATGACATTGTCTCGGCCTGATCTTCTTGTTCACCTGTCATTTTAATTGAAATTGATTCGGAATGCGGAAATGAGGATATCTGAGTTTTTATCTTCGATACCACTTCATTGGCATTATGACCCGTCAATACATTGGACGATAAGGTGATAACTCTTTTCTTGTTAATACGTTTGATTCCGGCATACGTATTAGAATATTCGACTTTTGCTATTGAAGACAATGGCACCTGTCTGATACGACCACCCATAGCCATATCACGATATGTCAATGGTAGGTTGAGAATATTACTAATATCTTTTCGTTGATCTTCCTCTAATCTCAGTTGAACTTTATATTCATCTTTGTCATCTCTATATTTAGATATTTCTTTTCCAAAAATAGATGTTCTTAATTCTCCACCTACCTGAGCAGTGGAAATTCCTTCTTGATTGGCTCTACGGCGATCCACATGTACAACGATTTCAGGTTTGTTGGCCTGGAAGTCAGATCTGAGCTCTTCAATACCCGGGATTTGTTTGGATTCAATAAATGACTTGAGTTTAGAAGATGTTTCGACCAATTCATCGAAATTGTTACCAGCGATTTCAATGTTGATAGGTTTGCCCGTAGGTGGACCTGCCGCTTCTTGATCCACAACAATTTCAGTGCCTGGAATATTTTTTACAGCTTCTCTTATTTTAGCTAAATAATCTACTGTTGAAACCCCATTTCTTTTGGCATATTGAACAAAAGCAACCGTTACTTTGCCCAAGTGTGGCATTGCTTGTGTCTGGTTATCTTCTTGTGTTCCGGCACCAATGGCTACATTGGTAATAACAGATTGAACAATTGGGTTGTTCTCTCCGATGACTTTATAAATACGTTTTTCTAATACTTGTGTTATGGAATCTGTTACATTTTGATGTGTTCCTATTGGCATTCTTAAATACGTAATAATGTAATTTGGGTCTGCCTTTGGGAAAAAGTCAACCTTCGGTGACCTAATGCCTGTAAATATGATGGATAATACTAAAAGAGCAACTCCACCCAAAAAGACAAGAATAGGACGTTTCCCTTTTATTGAATTCGTAACCAACCTGAAATAACTATTCTGAATGGCAGGCCAAACCTTATTTTGGAATCTGTCAATAACCCATGAAAAAACAAATTTATTGAGCAAGACAAAAATAAATACGGTTAATATCAAATTACCTAAAGCAAAATTAAAGATATACCCGACAATGGTAGCAGCTAAAAAGCCGGCAGATGTGATTAAAAAGCTCTTCGTTATTTTCTTAGAGTCACTATGACCATCATGAGCTTTCATGAAATCTACTGCAAAAACCGGATTGATAATATATGCCACCAACAATGATGCCAATAACATAACGATCAAAGTAAAAGGTAAATAATACATGAAATCACCTATCACACCCGGCCAGAAAAGCAATGGAATAAATGGTGTTAAAGTAACTATCGTTCCGGTTAAGACAGGCATAAATACTTCTCCAGCGGCGATTTTCACAGCTTTGAAAATGTTCATCTTTCCATTGGCAAATATTCTATGTGTATTTTCAATGACTACCACTGCATCATCTACCACTATACCAAGCCCAAGAAGGAATGAAAAGAGCACAATCATATTCATTGTATATCCAAAGCTCTGTAGAACTATAAAAGACAGGAATGCTGATATCGGTACACTTAGACCAACAAACAGTGCGTTGGCTGTCCCCATAAAGAACATCAAGACGAAAGTGACGAATAAAAATCCTAGGATAATGGTATTAATTAAATCATGCAACGTAATTTCAGTCTCTATGGATTGGTCTTGAGTAATGGTAACATCTATTTTGGGATCAAGGACAGTTCCCTTCATATTATCAAGTTCCTCTTTAATATGTTCAGATGCTGATATTAAGTTTTCACCGGCTCGTTTGATGACATTAAGGGTAATTACATTTTTACCATTTAATCGGGCAAAGGATTCCTGTTCAGCTGTAGTGTCTTTTACCGTGGCAATATCTTTTAAATAAATAGTTCCTCCGTTACTCGTTCTTATAACCAATTCGTTCATCAGGAGTGGATTGCGATATTCACCTTTGACGCTTATTGCCCATTTGGTGCCGTCAATATTTAATTCACCGCCCGAAATAGTCATGTTTTCATACTTAATAGCATTTTCTATATCCATAAACGAAGCGCCAGCCGCTGCCATCTTGTACATATCTACATTGACTTGAATTTCCCTTTCCAATGCGCCGACAATCTCTATTCTATTTATTTCTTTGATCGATTCAAGTCTATCTTTTACATCGTCTGCATATTGTTTTAATTGCATCAGGTCAAGGTCGCCCGATAAGTTGATGTTCATAATAGGTAAATCTGACAGGTTAATGTCAATTACCTCGGGTTCTTTAGTTAGATCGGTTGGGAGATCGGGACGCGCCTTATCGACAGCGTCCTTAACCTTCTGTTTTGCAACATCTATCTTTATACCTGTATTAAATTCAACTATGATAGTAGAAAAGTCCTGCATGGAATTGGAAGTGATTTTCTTTACCCCGCTTATTGCTTTCAGCTCTTTTTCAAGAACCTTTGTGACAACATTTTCCATATCTGTAGGTGCCGCACCTGCATAGACGGTAGCAACGAAAATATTGGGAATTACGACTTCAGGAAAGTTTTCTTTGGGTAGGCTCAGATATGTGGATATACCTATGAGTGTAATAAATAAAGTAGCTAAGTAAATGCTTGTTTTATTTTTTATAGCCCAGGTGGTTGGTTTAAATTCTGTATTTTGGTCTTGCATAGATAATAAGGTCAATAAGTGTTATTAATACCAATTGCGTAATTCGGTTACTTGATGTTATTGGGATATAATTAAATTGTCACCTTCATGAATAGATTGGAAGCCTACAGTGATCAACTGGTCGCCTTTTTTCAATCCTTCAAGAACTTCGATTTTATCACCGCTAACAACTCCCGTTTTTATTACTTTAGATTTGGCTATTAATCCGCTATCCGATTTGTCAGCTACAAATACATAATAGCTATCTGCGCTTTTCAATAGGTTTTTAACAGGGATTACAATCGCGTCTTTTCTGGAATAATCATTTATTCGTAATATACCTACCATATTGGTTTTTAGTTCTTTGTGGTTATCAGGTAATGATATCTCAGCCATAACAGTGCGACTCAATGGATCTATGATATTGCTCAAATAGTTTACTTTACCGGAGATCTCTTTATTCAGGTCAGGAAAGTAGATGTTGACTGAATTTCCTTTTTGAATTTTACCTATATATGACTCCGGTATAGAAGCATTCAATTTAAGACCTTTAGTACCAACAATACGGAAAGCAGGCAGACCCGGGGAAACCAATTGTCCCAACTTAATAGCCACTTGATCAACAACTCCGGGATAAATGGCTTTTATTTTCATCAATTCTTTTTGTTGCAATAGTGTATTTAGTTGATTATGAGCACTTTCCATATTGTTCTTAGAACTTAAATATTGTACTTCACTTCCAATTTTTTGGTCCCAAAGTGCCTTTTGCTTGTTGTATAGATCCGTAGTAAAGCTGACTGCCTGTCTGGCCTGAGCCATACTTTTTCTCATTACTTCATCATCTAATTGAGCCAGAGTTTGACCTGCTTTGACATAATTACCTTCTTTGACAAAGATTTTGGTTACAGTTCCTCCTTGCATAGCAGATAGGTAGGCATTGTTATCCAGATCTATTTTGCCCATCACTTCAACAGTTGAAGCAAAAGATTCAGGTGAAATAACTTCAACTTCGACAACTTTTTCAACTTTAGATTGACTAGAAGTGTCTAAGGCAGCTATTTCCTTTTCAAGAGCATCTATTTCAGCTTCTAACTTTGTTTTTTGTGCTATTTTATTATTTAATTCCTTCTGTTTTTGACTTAAAGAACTACTTTGAGTGTTGTTCCCACATGATGGAAGGAAAATGATTAAGCCTGATAAAATATAAAATAAAAAATACCTTTTCATATAGTGGATTTATTAGATTTAAAAATGTGTGGATTATTCGAAATTGCCCAAAGCTTTTTGTATTGCAAATCGGGTTGTAATGACATCTCCTTGAGCCTGAATTAAAGCAGATTGGGCTGCATAAAGATCCGTTTCCGCTTGTGTCGTTTCAAAACTCGAACCTATACCTTCTTTAAATTTAACTTGCGCGATTCGGAAAATTTCTTGAGCTAACTCCAAAGATTTTTGTTTTTCTTCAACGGTTGCAAGTGCGTTGAGATATGCTTTTTGAGTATTATCCACTTCCAATTCTGTTGCCCTTACAAAGTCATTGCGATCAATCTTATTTTGTTCTACAACAATTTTTGCTTTTTGAATATTTGCCTTCTTTAGGCCACTATCATATATTGGGATGGATAATGTCGCTCCAACTACTGAAGTAGGAATCCAATAACCCCCTTTGTCAAAAAGGTTATCAGCTTGTAATCCTCTTGAAAAGGATCCAAATATTGACATAGACGGCAAATAACTTTTTTGATAACGTTCAATATCCATACCGGCTAATTCTATACCTTTGCCTATTGCCCTATATTCCGGTCTTCGTTCGATATTTAATTTTTCAATGGCCTTCTCATTGTCATTGAAAGCGATTTTATATGCATCATCAAAATTATCCGTTAATTCTATCGCATTTTCAATGGGATAATGCATTTGGAATTTGAGGACATTTTTTAGAATCTCGATGTTTCTCTTCAGATTGTTGATGGTCGATGATAAATTGCTGATACTTAAATCAATTCGATCAATATCCACTTTTTCATTCAATCCATTTTTGAAAATTTGCTCAAGATCCTTCTTCATTGTTTGCATCACTTCGATATTTTTATCGAGTTGAGTCATGCTCTTTTGCGCAATAAGAACTGTAAAGTAGGCATCGGTAACGCTTTTTCGAATGGTAACAGGTGTTATTTCTGTCTGTGCCATTGTAAATTCTTTATACAATTTAGCAGCTTTAATGGCAACTAAATAAGAACCATCTAATGCGTGCATACTGGCACTCAACCCAAAGCTTAAATTGTTTGGTTTTTGAAATGATATAGTTCCACCTTGTCCTGTCGGATCAAATTCTTTTGGAATAACCATTTCAGGCACTTCGACAAAGTATTGATATTCTGCTGATCCATTGATTTGTGGAAGTCCGGTTGCCATCAAAGCCTTCATCTGAGCGTTAGCATCAGCAATTTTATTCAAATCCTTTTGTGTCGCGCTACTATTCTTAATGGCGTATTGAACAGCTTGTTCTAAAGAAAATGAATTTTGAGCGTCAACTTGTATGACGGACACCAATGTAACAGATATGATAATAAAAGTTAAAATAAATCGATTCATATTTTTCTGTTTTGTCTATGCATTAAAATAAGTGTGTAAGTATTCATTGAGCAATGTTCTGCCTTTATCGGTACAAATCCCGTTCAAATGATAAGTAACCAACTCTTTTATCAATACAACTGAAGAGAATTTTTTCAAAATTTGATTGCCCGGATCGGATAGAAAAATTGATTTATGGTAGAATA
>CAKUWM010000060.1 GCA_934699305.1 uncultured Saprospiraceae bacterium
ATTACGAAGCCTTTATCGATTCAAAATTTTCAAATGCGGAATATGGGATAAACAAATGCCAATATAATATATTCATTTTATTATTAAAATATAAATATATTGTATATGTGTATGTTATTTGTAATAAATGTATTATATTTAAATTAATCAAAAACACTTTTTAAGACCTCTAAGCTATTTATATCTTGGAATGAGGATATTTGAGTTTTTAAATATTCTAATAGTTTACTAAGAATCGTATTTTTTTCCGTTCTTGAAATAAGGAGACTTGACACTTGTCGAATTTCAAGCGATTCGATTTCAAACAGCATATTTAATTCTTCTTTATTGAAGTATAAATGATGTTGTGGCTTTTTATTTCCCATACGCTGCAAAACTATATCAAAATAATTACCGGATTCGATAGGATGTCTTAGAATCGATATCCCTTGGATTTGTTGTAGTTGAAGTAAGTACCATATATGCAGTGACCAGTTGTCATCGTGGTTTTCCAAATCTATCAGGATATTGAGTAAAATTAAGTATTCTTCATCATGATTTTCATATTTGTTCAGCACCTTTCTCGTCAGTTCTGTGAGAAACATACACATTGTAATTTTGCGGATGTCCTTGTATAAGGAATTCCAAATGGTATTTACCTTTATTTCTTTTAATTGGTAAAGATCAGCATTTTCTTTTAAGTAGAAGTCAATATCAACCGATGCGGCTAATTGGATTGAAGAGGGAGACGTTTTACTTTTTGCTTTACGAACACTTTGAATAATAAATGATTTCAAACCGTGCTGAGAAGTGAGGATATCCAATATGAGTGAAGATTCCCCATATTTAAAGCTTCGGACGATGATGCCCTTTTCCTTTTGCAACTTACTCATTGAAAAAAGATTTCAATTTTTTTTTCGAGGGGAATATTCCAATCTGGTTTTAATCCTCTGTTGTTGCCTTTTCAGGATTAGGCGTGCCAGCCCACGATGAGGAGCTTCAATACTGAGAGGTGATAAAGCTTTTTTAATTTTTGATTCATCTACATCCAAGCGATATAAATAGCTGAAAAGTAGTTCGGGGTTTTCATTTAGCATTTTATCTACCGTAATGCTGATATTCTCTACAGCTTGTTCAAAGGTTACTTCATTATCTAAATTGGCATCATCCTCATTGATAATCATTAATGAATTTAAGTCATCCATAATTAATTATCTTGAGGTTTTGACAACAAAATCAGCACATTCTAAGAGGTCATCTATATAATTCCTATGATTGGCAAGGCGGGGAATTTTATTTTGCCCGCCCAATTTATTTTTTAATTGCAACCAGCGATGAAAGGTGCCCTTTGGCACAATAGTAATCTTTAAACGTAAGAGTGCTATATCATACGATCTTTTGGCATCATAATCACTGTTGAGTTGTCTCAGATTTTTATCCAACAAAGCTGTGAAAGCATCGATATCATTGGGTAATCGATTGAATTCTATGATCCATTCGTGCCCCCCTTTAGAAGAAGTGGTTAAGAAAACCGGTCCGACAGAATAGTTTTCAATGGAGGCATTGAATGTGGTACAAGTCATAGATATAGCTTTATCCGTATTATCTACCATCACCTCTTCTCCAAAGATATTGATATATTGCTGTGTTCTCCCCTTAATTTTAAATTTAAATGGACGGACAGAAGTAAATTCAATGACGTCTCCAACTAAATAACGTGATAACCCATTGTTAGAAGTAATTAACAACGCATAAGGTTGTCCTATCTGAACATCTTTCAAGCCGATAGCAATAGGTGAGGATACTTCCCATTGACTGATAGGGAGGAATTCATAAAATACACTGTTGTTGACCAGCAATAACATGCTGTCGTCTTCATTGTATTGCTGAATGCCGAAAAAGCCTTCACTGGCATTGTAAATTTCCTGATATATAAAATCTTTCGATGGAACAAGTTCTTTAAACTGGTCAATATATGGGCCAAACCCCACACCACCGTGTAGATAGCCTTCCAGGTTAGGCCATATTTCCAGTAAGTTTTTTTTGTTATATTTTTTGAGTAATTCTCTAAAGGTAACCAGCAACCAGGTAGGGACACCGCCAAACATGGCCACATCCTGAGTTCCAACCTGCTCTGTTATCCTCTTTATTTTTTCATCCCAATCAGAAAGCATGGCTGTTTCAATATCAGGTGTATAAAAAGACCTGCCTATAGAAGGCATGTTCTTTGTCATGATGGCCGAAATGTCGCCTATAATTGCTTTGGGATAATCGGGAAGGTGGGTTAACGAGCCGCTTATAAGTAACGATTTCCTGTGAAATAGTTGTGCATCCGGCTTTTTCTGATAAAATAATGAGAGGCTATCCCAGGCACTCTTGATATGATTTTTGTATAAATTGGTTCTTGTAACCGGGATAAATTTGCTTTTATCACTGGTCGTACCTGATGACTTCGAGAAAAAACGGACACTCCCACCGATTAAGACATCACTCTCTCCCTTCATCATCCTTTCAATGAAAGGTTTGAGATCTTCGTAATTGACTACCGGATAGGCTCTTCGATAATCTACCTGATTTTTAACATGCCTTATATCATGCTTTTTGCCATATTTTGTGTTTTTAAAATTGGTGATTAGTTTTTGGAATACCTTTTCTTGAGCCTCAAAGGGCGATTCAATAGAGTTTTTAAGCATACGATGACAATATGCCAAATATGTCTTTACGGTTCTATTTAGTAATTTTGACATAAGGTAAATATTCCAAACCGCCTCAAATATAAGTCTTTTTGAAAAAAAAAGATGACTTTTTAAAGTGTGTATAACAAATTTCCCTAAAGACTTCATTATTTTTCCTCTCTAATTCCCCTAAGGTGGGAGAGCCAAATAATGAAGTCATTCATTCCATAGAGTAAATCAATCTATTAAAGAGTCTGACTTAGTGTTGGATGTCACAGTCTGATAAAACCAATAAAAAAGGATTGTTGATAGTAAATTTAAAAAAATATTGTACGAGAATTACAAAGATGATTATAAACTTCAGTCCCAAAATGGTTTTATTGAAGTTGGGAAAATGCATCTCAAATAAAATATGTGTTTAATAGGTCGATTCTCATAAATTTAGTATAGCTTTGCAGTCCGTAACGACAACTGATCATGCAGACCAAATTTATTTTTGTTACGGGTGGAGTAACATCATCGCTCGGTAAAGGAATTATTTCCGCTTCATTGGCTAAATTGCTTAAAGCACGAAGTCTTCGGGTAACTATCCAAAAATTTGACCCTTATATCAATGTCGATCCCGGTACACTGAATCCGTATGAACATGGCGAATGCTTTGTTACGGACGATGGCGCTGAGACAGACTTAGATTTAGGACATTATGAGAGGTTTCTCAATATTCGTACCAGTCAGGCTAATAATGTCACTACCGGTCGAATATATCAAACTGTCATAAAACAAGAACGTGCCGGCAAGTATTTGGGCAAGACTGTTCAGGTTATTCCACATATTACAGACGAAATCAAACGGCGCATAAGACTCTTAGGTGAAACAGGTGACTATGATGTGGTTATTACGGAGTTGGGTGGCACCGTCGGAGATATTGAATCTTTGCCGTATATCGAATCATTGCGACAACTGCGATGGGAGCTCGGAAGTCAAAATACGATGGTCATTCATTTGACATTACTCCCTTTTTTAAGTGCAGCTCAAGAATTAAAAACAAAGCCTACCCAGCATTCTGTTAAAGAGCTTCAATCGCTCGGTATCCAGCCGGATATTCTGGTGTGCAGGACAGAAAAGCCGATTACCGCAGAAATAAAACAAAAGCTCGCCCTCTTCTGTAATGTCGAACCGGGGTCGGTTATTGAATCAATCGATGCCTCCTCCATCTATGAAGTTCCTCTTTTAATGGAAAAAGAAGGTCTGGATAAGCTAGTGCTTAAAAAATTTAAGTTTAGCGAGAACGTTGAACCGGATTTGGAAAAGTGGAAGCAATTTTTATCCAAATTGAAATATCCAAAGAAAGAGGTTAATATTGCCTTAGTGGGTAAATATATAGAATTAAAAGATGCATATAAATCAATATACGAGGCGTTTATACATGCGGGATCTGCCAATGAATGCAAAGTAAATGTTCATGCAATCCATTCTGAAGATCTGATTGACAGTGATGTATGCCATGAAGTATTTAAAAATATCGATGGTGTTTTAGTTGCTCCCGGATTTGGACTTAGAGGCATAGAAGGTAAATTGAATGCCATTCAATATGTACGTGAGAATGATATTCCTTTTTTTGGAATTTGTCTTGGAATGCAGTGTGCTGTAGTGGAATTTGCTCGCAATGTTGCCGGGATAGAGGATGCAGCATCTACCGAAGTGAATCCCAAGACTCCATCTCCGGTGATTACTCTAATGCAAGATCAACTAAATGTAAAGAAAAAGGGCGGCACGATGCGATTGGGTTCATACACTTGTAAGTTGCAAAGCTTATCTCATGCAGAAAAAGCTTATCGGTTAGGTTTAATTGAAGAGCGCCATCGTCATCGATGGGAATTTAATAATGAGTTTCGAGATAGATTAAGTGAGGCGGGACTTAAAATTACCGGTGTTAATCCTGATAACGATTTGGTAGAGATTATTGAAATCGAGGATCACCCTTGGTTTGTTGGAGTTCAGTTTCATCCGGAACTTAAATCCACTGTTGAAATACCTCATCCATTGTTTGTTGCATTTGTCAATAAGGCGATAGAACATCAATCTGACAATATTAGTAGGAAAATCAATCACACTTGAAACAAAAGAGCTACGACATCTTAGACAGGCCTTCATTAAGCACTTTTAAGGAAATGGAGAAGTTTCCTGTCAGGGTTGTGTTGGATAACCTTCGATCCGGCTTAAATGTAGGCTCTGCCTTTCGGACAAGTGACGCATTTGCCATTGAGGGGATAGAACTTTGTGGAATTAGTGCCACTCCACCCAATAAGGAGATTTTAAAAACGGCGTTGGGATCGACTGAATCAGTAGGATGGAGCCATAATCCATCAACTCAGGAATGTCTGAAGAAGTTGAAATCACAAGGTTATACCATTATTGCTATTGAAACAGCAACTGAATCCATATCTTTACAGGAAGTTAAATTTGACAAAGCTGAGAAATTGGCATTTGTTTTTGGGAATGAAGTTCACGGTATCAATGATGAAGTGATGATGTTTTGCGATAAATCTTTAGAAATTCCACAATTGGGCACAAAGCATTCTTTCAATGTGTCCGTAAGTATCGGTATTGTATTATGGGAGTATATAAGACAAATGAAAGCCCATGGATAATACGAATGCTTTGCTTACTATAAAGGATTTAAATCTGATTTTCCGGAATGAAGACCGTATCAACCATGTTCTCAGAGGAGTAGATTTAGATATTAAGCAAGGTGAAATCGTTGGCTTGGTAGGCGAATCTGGAAGCGGAAAGTCGGTAACCGGACTGGCTTTGTGTGGTCTTTTGCCAAAAAAAAGTGCGCAATTAGGCGGATCAATATTGTTTCAACAAGGGGAAAAAGAAACAGAGTTGATCGGCTTAGCGGAAAAGTCTTATAACAACATACGAGGCCGTCAGATTTCAATGATATTTCAAGAGCCGATGTCATCACTCAATCCTGTGTTGACATGCGGATTTCAGGTAGATGAGATGACTCGTTTGCATCTAAAGTATAGTAAGGTTCAAGCTAAGGCGAGAACTTTAGAATTATTTCATCAGGTTGGCATTCCGAATCCGGAAAGAATATATCAATCTTATCCACATCAAATTTCAGGAGGGCAGATTCAACGGGTAATGATAGCAATGGCAATTAGTTGCAATCCAAAATTGTTGATAGCTGACGAGCCTACTACCGCACTTGATGTGACAATCCAGAAACGAATATTGGATTTACTAGTCAATATAAAAGATAAATTTGGTATTTCCATTTTATTTATTTCACATGATTTGGGTGTAATCAGAGGTTTGACCTCACGGGTGAATGTGATGTATCGGGGAAAAATTGTTGAATCAGGCAATACAGATAGTGTGTTGAGTCACCCTGAACATTTATATACCAAAGGGCTCATTGCATGTAAGCCACCTTTAGCATACCGACCTGACCGCTTACCTGTTATTAGTGACTTTGTAGAAATAGAATGGAAAGAGAATGAATACCAATTTGTCCCGACTGATAAAGCTAAAACAAATAGAATCTCAGAAAAACCCCAAAATTCCAATAATGACGGCAATATCTTACTTCAAGTAGATAACCTTTCTGTTAAATATCCTGTCCATAAATCTTTCTGGGGTCGGACGACATCCTGGTTAAAAGCTGTTGATAACATTAGTTTTGATTTAAAAAAAGGTGAGACCTTAGGAATAGTAGGCGAATCGGGTTGTGGCAAATCGACTATGGGTCGGACATTAGTTGGCCTTGAGATACCTGCATCCGGGAAAGCATTGTTTGACGGTAATAATATTTTCAAAAGAACTAAAAGTGAGGCAAAAGACGCTGCTCGTCAGATTCAGATTATTTTTCAAGATCCATATTCTTCTTTAAATCCCAAGATGAAAATCGGTGATGCAATAATAGAACCAATGATGGTTCACGGATTGTATCGTGATAAAAAGGGACGTAGAGAAAAGATGCTTTCATTGTTGGATCAGGTGGGACTTTTACCGGAGCATGCCAATAGGTATCCACATGAATTTAGTGGGGGGCAAAGGCAGCGAATCAGCATCGCACGCGCATTGGGATTAGAACCTCAAATATTAATTTGCGATGAATCGGTTGCTGCACTTGATGTTAGTGTGCAGTCCCAGGTATTAAATCTGTTGAAAGACTTACAAAAAACTTTGAATTTATCCATGATATTCATTACGCATGATATGTCTGTAGTCAATTATATAGCCGATAGAGTATGTGTCATGCATAAAGGTAGATTTGTTGAGACAGGGACGACGAGCCAGGTTATTCATCATCCTATTGAATTATATACCAAAGACCTGATTGATGCTATCCCTAAGTGGAGTTAAAAACGTGCCGGTTCTTTTGTCAGATATGTAACTAAAATCATTCCTGATAAAAAGTGTATATTTGTACAACTATAAATGTTGGGATAATGTCTGTTAGGAAATTGCAGGTAGCTGAGTTGCTACGAAGAAATATAAGCCTTGTCTTTCAGGCTGAAGGTCGATATATCTATGGTTTGGAGCCGATGGTCACCGTGACGACGGTTCAAGTTACGCCTGACCTTGCACTCGCTAAGGTTTATTTAAGTGTATTTAATACCGATAATAAACAGGCAGTACTCCTTGAAATTAACACTGCTCTTCGTGAAATTAAAAGGAATCTTTATAATCGGATTAAAAAACACGTTAGAAGGATGCCTGAAGTAACATTCTATTTGGATGATACGCTGGATGAATTTATGCGTGTAGATGAGATGATGCAAAGATTGAGGGATGATCATCAGATGGGTGAAGAGGAATAGAGATTTTGTTCTTTTTTTTACCTATTCTATTAAAATTGAATTTTTTTCTGTAATGCGAAAAACCAATAATCCTTGTTTTGTGCCCATGGATTGAAATATGTGAGCATCGCATACCATCCTTTATTACGAAAAGCCAACATAGGACCAAAATCATAGGTTTTTACATTTTCATCCATGAATATTTGTGTGGAGAATCCTGCCCTCCATACAGTGGCGATAGGGAATTGAATGTCTGACCAATTGAAATAATAATTGGGATGGTGGTTAAATACTTTGACATAATTATTGGTTAGATTGAATTCGACTTTAGGGTGAATCAAGCTATAATAAAACTGAAAAGACAAACCCTGATAGTCTCCTAAAACAACGCCAATCTGAGGAGTGAATACATGAATTGTCTGAATTCCAATAGTACGACTTATGCCTCCATACAATCCCCATGTGCCATTTCTGTCATAATTGTACCTTACTTCACCATAGTAATTGCCATATTGAATGGGTATATAAGGTATCAATAATGGATTATATTCTTTCAAATTATAAGGGAAGGATGGAAAGATTCCGCCGATGAGTGCCGGGGATATTGACCATTTACCGGATTCTTGAGCATGTAAGCTTAATGTCAAGAATAAAAGCAACAAAAAAGTAAATCTTTTAATCATGTATTATTTTAATCAGAAAACTTTGTAAAACTTTTAATACGTGTAAAGATGGTAAATGATTACCAAATAATAAAATAAAGCCAAATGGTCTTTTAAACTCGAATTCCTATTAAAGTCAGCACTTTGCCTTTAATAGGAATTGGGGTTTAATCATTTGCTCCGTAATTAGTTCAAAAGTTTAAGACTGCTATTTTTTCCCGAATACCTTTTTTAATAAATCTGTTACCTGAGCTGATGCCTGAGTTCTAATTTTAATTTCTTCGTTTGCAATCATTTTCATCAATCCATCTATCGCCTTTTGCGTGATGTATGATTCTAAATCAGGATTTTGCTTTTTGACCAGTGGTAAGTTGTTGTATGCATTGACCAATGGAGTCCAATATGCGGTAACCTTTACTTTCTCGATTGCCTCACGTACAATTGGGGAAAATGATTTTTGAAGTGCTGTTGATGTGTTGGCTCTTAGGTAATGGGTAGCTGCTGTATCAGCTCCTTTCATGATATTAAACCCATCTTGAATACTCATATTTTTTACCGCATCTACAAAAATTGGGGTTGCGCTTTTTGCTGCTTCTTCAGCTGCACGGTTTAGAGACATTTCAAACTCATCCACTTGCTTTTTCATTCCAATCGCTATTAAGCGATCCTTCATTGTCCTTGCTTCTTCGGGCCAGGGGATAAAAGTGGTTGGATTTTTATAAAAACCATCCACCTTGGAGGATAGCTCTACTGCATTCCCGGCGCCAATAGTCAATGCTTCCTTCAGGGCAGAAACAACTTCATCATTGGTCAAATTGGATGAATTGGATATTTTGAGGTCTGATGCTGCCTTTTTAGCTTTTGAAAAAAGATCTTTCTGAGCATATACTTCTGAATGAAAAGAAAAAATAGCGATTAGAATAATAATTAGACTGAATTGTTTCATTGGTATATAAATGGTATTCAATATATTATACATAAAATATTGGGCAGCCATTTTTTTGACTGCCCACATTAACTGTTATTTATCCTCTATTTCGGCTTGATTCGAGCTTATTCCCGGAGGACTTCATGCTTCGATTTTGGTTGGAAGAATTTTTCTGAATATCAGAACGTGAAGAATTATTTCTTCTTTCATTTTGCTGAAATGACGGATTCTGTCTGGCAGATCTTTCCGGTTGTGCTTGTCTTTGAGGACGTGTGGATGTACTTGGTTTGCTATCTTTTGAAACAGGGCTTTGTGGTTGTTTGACCGGATTGTCCCTATTTGTAGTTGGCTTGTCTGAACGGTCGGAACGAGAATTGTTTCTATTGTTGTTCATCACGTCATTATTGCGATTATTGGTGTTTCTGCGGTCGGTTGTTGCGTTGTTATCCGTTCTACTACTGCTATTTCTGTCTCTGGTTTCCAAGCCATTATTTTGTCTGTCCCGTGAATTTACGGCTTGATTGGAGCGTGGGTTATTGCCTTCATTCTGATTAGAATAACCTGCTTGGTTTCTATGTCTGCTATCATTTTTATCGATGACAATCTTATTGGTAACGCGGTAATTGTTGATAACCTTTTCATTCCTAATATATACATTGTGTGATACAGTCCTATGTGGAGCATATAGGTTGCGAGCCCCATACACTCTTGGGTGGCTTGCTACGATATAATGGTTGTGGTAGTGCCATCCGTGTGAATAGAAGCTATGCCAATGCCAAGGTCTCCATGGATTCCACCACATAGGATAAGTGTGCCAGTGCCAGGGAGAAACATATACAACATATACCGGTGCGTAAATATATTGGACGCAAGGCCAACCCCACACATTGAAATAAATTCTCATGGGTGAATATTCGGGATAGGGGGAGGGACCCTTTTTGATGAGTTGACCATTGTCATCTATTTTTGAATTATCAGGATTGGCTTCTACATATAGTTCTTGCCCATAAATGTCTTCATCCCCCACAATTTGAGCAATGGCATTATCAGCGCTTTTTTGTTCGATTTCAATGACGGCAATATCTTGAAAGTCATTATCTCCAACGATAGCTTGTAAGGTTATGGCATGTGCTTTTTTGTCCATACGGTCAATAACCCTGATGTAATCGATTTTTCCGTCTAAGTTCAAATCCAGGTTATTGACATTATTGTTTTCGATGTTGAGTGACTTTTCAAAATCTTCTAAGGTATTAGCTTTGCTAAACAAATCCAATGCTCCTTGCAAGCTAAAATTGTCTCCCGGTAATCCGGTTGAATCTTTTTGAAAATCCTGTCCATATCCGGCTATAACGCTAAATGTCATAAGACCTAATACGGTAAAGAATATTTGATATTTTTTCATGGCTGTTTAAATTAAAATTTTTCTGAATGAATTTACATTTGTTAGATATTTAGATAACGTCATGGTTTAATTGAAAGTAACAACCTTTTCATTAAATAAGAGTTAAATTAGTTCCAATATGTTAAAGAAATCTTAGAATGTTATCATAGTGCCTATTAGCCATATAATATAGCCCAATTGGTGTTTTCATTTAAATGGCTTATTCAGGATATTGTGACATCGTCGGATGTAAAAAAATAAAATAGTTTCTCTATTCTTATTATTACAATTGGAATAACATAACTTTATATCTTAATTATTCAATCATTTTATAAAATGAAATCCTCTTACAGCAAATGATATTATTAGACAATACGCATTTAATAAGGAGCTGGTTGACTTCTACCCATTCTATTGTGCATAAATAAACGTTTGGTAATAAAAAAGCATAAAATCACTTAGCATTGTCAATTATTTTAATGAAAGGGTTAAAAAATATAGTTTTCTGGCAGCAATCTATTGGTGTAGTCCTGCTATTGTATTGTCTTTTCAGAATTGGTATGGTTTATTATATTGATTATAATTTAAAAAAGGTTATAGAGAACAATTCAGAAAAAGGGATTTCACTTTCTTATGATGATATTAATGTAGGATGGATTTTTTCTTCTGTAAGTATATATAATATCAAATTCATTGGGCAGAATAGTCAGGATAGTGTATTTAGAGTAGATGTTGGCCAAGCAAGAATCAATAAGATAAGGGTATTGGAGTTGTTGATTTCTAAAAGGCTCAAAATATTAAATCTGGACTTTAATCATGTAACAGTATCTACATGGGCAGGTCGTCACTTGCCTCAAAGTGAAGATACGGGTATTCGCATGAATAAGCTGTTTAAACGGCTTAAAGTGGATAAAATCTTGTTTAAAGAGTTGCTTTGGAGGCATCTCGATGAGAATGGGAAATTGGAAGCCTTGATTGAAACGGAAAGGCTGAGTTTAGATGGGTTGCGGCTCAAGCAAAGGGACAAAGGTATTCCTGCAATGTCACTTGAAGGACTCCAGAATAGTGATTTGAATTTTGAGTTCCCTGGAAATAAGCATCGATATCTAATTGGAAATATTGTATATAATCATACAGATAGTAGTTTGATTATTAATAATATACATATTATACCATTGCTTGACAAAGTCGCATTCAGCAATTATTTTAAGTCACAGCAAGATCGAATTTCAGGTATGAGTCGGGAGATAAAATTTTCAGGATTTAGTATCTTAGACACCATGGGCGTCCACGTGCATTCAAGATCCATGGACTTGACATTTGAGTTGGAAGTATATCGTAACAAGAGATACCCATTTACAAGGAAAAGTACTGTTTTGTTGCCTTCTGAGATGTTCAAAAGAGTAGGATTTCTTTTTGATGTTGATTCGGTAAGGCTCAGAGATGGATTCGTTGCTTACGAAGAGCTTAATATTAAGGATCGTAATCCAGGTAGAATTTTCTTTCAAGACATTGATAT
>CAKUWM010000061.1 GCA_934699305.1 uncultured Saprospiraceae bacterium
GTCGTCACGCCATTTCGTAATAATGAGGTAGATTATGACAGCCTCAAAGCCGTACTAAATCACATTATCCAAGGAGGTATTGAATTTATTGTATGTCTTGGTACAACAGGAGAAGCTACTGCCCTGAGCCATAAAGAATCCGTCGATATTCTTAACTATACTATTGAGGTCAATAACAAGCGCTTGCCCATCGTATATGGAGCTTATGGCAGCAACAATACCGCAGAATTGGTGCAAAAAATCAAGACTTCAGATTTGAATCAGGTGGATGCCATTATGGCTAGCAGCCCGGCTTATGTCAAGCCCACACAGGAAGGCATATATCAACATTACATGCATATTGCCGACGCCAGCCCAAAGCCGGTAATCATCTACAATGTACCGAGCCGTACCGCCAGTAAAGTTTCTTATGAGACTATCTTGAGGCTTGCCGAGACACATCCCAATATTTTGGGTGTAAAGGAGGCTTCGGCTGACTTCTTTGCATTAAGTAAGCTAATAAAGCATAGGCCGGAAGGCTTTATGGTGTGGTCGGGTGACGATTATACCACATTCCCGACAATGTCATTGGGAGCCGATGGTGGCATCTCCGTCATAGCCAATGCTTATCCTTTTCAATTTTCTGAAATGATCCGTGCGGCTCTGCAAGGAGATTATGCAAAGGGAGCAGAGATTCATTTAAGACTTCTCGACATTCACCCAATCTTGTACTCGGAAGGCAATCCTGCCGGTATCAAGAGCGCATTGGAAGATCTTGGATTATGCTCTAAAGAAGTCAGACTGCCACTGACCCCATTGAGTGAAGGAGCAAATGAAGAATTGATCGAAGAAATTAAAAAAGCCAATCTTAGTCTAAAGGTATCTTAAAACCCAAATTCTTATTAATGCAAAATAGTGGTTTATTGTTTCTTCCTGCTTACAGCCTGGAACTAAATCCAGCCGAGAAAGTGTGACACCACATCAAAAGAAAATCTATTAACAAACATTTTGATTCGCTCAGTCAAATCAGTGACTTCTTTACATATACACTCAATATGCTGCCTAAAGAATCAATCCTGTCTATATGCTCTTATCAATATATCTTCTCAGGTTCATTTTGGTCTGTTTAATATGTCATTTCTGTATTAATTCAACCCATATTCAAATTATAGGCAACAATATTGCCGGTAAGAATTACATCTAACTAAATCGCAACATGTTGATTATCATACATTTGAAAATATAATGATTCGTGACTATTTGAATTTTAACACAACTAAAAGTTAGCTTCATATTTCTTAAAGAAACTATTGTTCCTTTAAGAAGAATTCGGGTTTAACCAACTAATTTATTCCTTTTTTCAGTAACTGTGTGTCACCATCACTTATAACTCAACGGTATTCTAAAGCACTGGGCAAAGAATCCGTCAGCCGTGTAGAACAGTCTAGTCTCGGGGTCTATCACCACTCCATTGGTGCTATAATTGGTATCATTGTAATAGGGGGCCTTGCCGAAATTGGGGCTCTTCATCTTCAGCACTACTTTATGGTCGCTCGCCCGCAGACCAAAGATCCACGAGTAGCCATCGGCAGCGGCTGTCCAGTAAAATATGCCATCGAAATAGGTCACTTCACTCGCTGACTGTGGACTGTATATCTCCGGACTGTCATACAGTATTACTCCAGTCCTAGCATCCACTTCAACGTAATGCCCTTGATCTACGAAACAAATCCTGTCGTCTAAGAGAATCAAATTTGGTGTCAACCACGAGTCACGGGAAGAAATAGGTGGAGCTCTCCAGACTATGTTCCATGAATCCGTATTTACACGTTTTAAATCCCATCCGGTATTATATATTATATCATCATGATAATTGATAATATCTAATTGACTTGTAGTTAAATAGTAATTCGAACTATCCACGAATACCAACTCACCGGTAGATTTCCTAATTACTTCCTCTTTATGGTCAAATGGCATATTCTTTAAATCGAATACACTGCTGTATATCAACAAAGTATCATTAATACCTTTAATGAAGAATGATGGTGTATATATATAAATATTTTGATATCCCGGGTAATCACTGTCTTTCATTGTAACATCATATACTATTTCTCCCGTCAAGATATTAACCCGGATAATATAACTTTCTTTCTTATCTTCTCGTCGCAGATTCATATACAATTCATGCCCGATTAGTTTATTATGTGCTGAAAACTGCGTGCCCTCCGGGGCAGAGGCTATCTTGTGCATCGATGACGCATCTCGACCAGTGTAAATAGTTTTGTAATCGAGGGCGATTAAGCCTACTTCCTTGTGATAAAATTGTTGCTTGATTGCGCCTTGAATAGGCTCATAAAATCTACTACTTGTAGTATCCTGCTTATCAATAAAAAGTAACTTACTTTTTTCGATTATATCATAATTAAAAACCACATAGTCGCCAATATCCGTGATATACACCCCTGGGTTGTAGTGATTGTCTTTCGCTAAAGACTTTTGCCACAACAAGGTTAGAGTACTATCTTTTTTGATTACTTTTGTGGTATCACAGTCCGGTTTAGTGCAAGGTGTAGGAATTGGCTCTTTGGTACAGGATGCCATGAGTATAGAGAGGAAAAGCAATAGTTTCATTTTTTGCATATTCTTTGGGTTATAATGTCAGGTCGCATTGATTGCTACCCGACATAGTTTTGTTTAATTAATTGGTGGGTGTTATAAACCACTCTCTTGAAGTGTTATATATTGGCTTGTCAGTTTCCGGCAATGTACCTTCGAATAAATTATACAGAGCCCATCTCGTATTCTCATCATTCCGCACCTGCATGTGGCTGGAGTTGTACAATTTCTGTGCAGGCAGGGTGGAGACGGCGGAAGTTCCTTGCTGGCTTTCAAGGGAGACAACACCGTCGGACTTGTGTTCTTCCCATATTAGGAGTGGGCTGATGGCATAACTAGTTACAGCACCGCATTCTATGTCTGTATCCTGATACACTGCAAATAATTCTGCTCCTTTTTCCGGACACACATTGTAGTCCACATCAGGAAAATCAAAGAATTCTTGACAAAAAACATCTGTATAATGTGGATTGCCTGATTTGAGGATAACTCGACATTTTTTAACTTGTACTTTCCCTCCAATTATAACCTTCCATTGGTTGTTAATTGTTTGCATAAATTCTATGAGATCTTCCCACGCATGTATTTCTTCTCTCAATGCTTTGCACGCACTAAGATGAAAAAAATGCACTCTAATACCATCACACTTAAATTTATATCTTTCTTGTGCATATTCCAATTGAACCTTAAATACTTTAGTCAAACTATCTGACACATTCTTTAATGTTCCTAATCCATAATCTGCATTCGCTGCAAATGGTTCAAAAGTGGATGCAGGATTATAAAAATAGTTTAAAGTGCGCCAAACCAAATAACCTTCATCAGGTTCTTCACTATAAAAATTAACTCTTTCAGTTTTAAATGTCCTATTGGGGCTGAATTCGTAGTTTTTCAAATCGTTCAAATGTGAAGCACCCGGAATATAAGAACTGGTTTGAGTCTCATTTGCTATTCCGTCAATGAAATGCTGGAATATACTAACACCTAATTCATTCGTACAAAGTCCTGCCGGATCGATCCCTTCTATTATTCTTTTTGTGAAAAATCGTTTGAATGATGTTAGTGAAGTTAGCTTATCTTTTATTTTTGCATTAAGATAAACAGCACAGAAATTAGAAATCACCTCCGATCCAAAGCCAGTACCTCCATTGCTCGTCGAACGAGCATTCCGAAGAATTTCAGCTCCATTGTGTGGTCCGGTAAAAAATACGATACCGCCGAAATCTTGCAAAGTGGTATCATTTTCAGCTATCATATTCATAGTTCTAGCAACAATAGATCCCTGACTATGTGCAATTAACATGTTTTTGCTTTTTTCATTTTTCGTTTGATGCAAAACATTATTTGCCTCATGTTTCAGTTTACCCAATTGATCACCAGCTAAAACTGACATTTGAACTGTCCCGTCAGTATTAGTAAAATTATAATTTGCCAATAATTTGCGAGCAGGAAATTGCGGTGCTCCTACTTCTACTGCTACTTTAGCCGGCTTCCAAGCATTCTCATCACCCCCTAATCCATGTAACCACCAAAAGACTCTTCCTCTATCCAGTTCAGTAGAACTCACAGATGGAGGCACCATTAGCGAATCAAACAGGGGCGGTTCGGGAGTTTTAGCATCGATACTAATATTCACTTGGACTGTTTGATTCTTAGCAAAAGTACATGGATTACTCTGCGCCGTTAAGGGATGTTGATGCAAGCAAATCACAAAATTTATTATGATCAAATATACAATTTTTTTCATTTGGTTTTAAATTTTTAAGTTAATATTTGATGATTTTTTGATTGTAGGTCTTTCCATTAATTGTAAAGTTGACTAATATCATTCCGCTTAGGTCACTGTAAGGAGTTACTTTTATTGTTTGGTTTAAATTATTGGAAACTTTGAACTAAACACTTCTACCAGACAGATCATAGATTTTTATATTACTTGGGATACCATCAGAGCATTGAATATAAAACTCTCCAGAAGTTGGATTGGGAAATATATGCGTTACTGAAACATCTTTATTCTGATTACTTTGCCTTAGTTCCAAGCCATTCGCTCCATTGAATAATAAATCTTTGTATAATCTAACCTTGTTTCGTACTACACATCTTCCATTTGGCATGGTTCGATAATATTGGTCAATTGTCTTAATTTTAATCAATTGAGTTTCAGATTGAGAAAAATAATCAGTAATCATATCAGTTATTTCACCATCCCTTTCCTTATAGATAGTAGATATTGTTTTATTTCTTTCATCATAGATTATCCTCACTTCTGAATTACTTATTTCAATATACAATGGATAGTTGTTTATGACTTGATATCCTTGTTGTTGTAGTTCATACACATCATTATGCGTTAATTTAGGAACAAAGGAAAAACTACTATCAATTGAGAATATTGGCGAAACATTCTCGATGTGAATGTTTTCAAATTGCGAAGAGTTGATCGAAATGTCTTGTTCTGAATTAATAAAATTACCGTCTAAAGAATATTCCTCTTTTTCTCCATTTCTCTTAAATCTAAACATGGTCAGAGGCAGGCTAAAGAATTCTCCCTCTTGTAGATAATTTAATGAGGTCATATCATAATGATCTAATCCATCATTGCCCCATACATAAGCATATTTTCGGCTTTCTTTCCTTGGTGCCATCATCACCAGTTCAATAGGACTTAATTCTTCAAGGGGTGTTCTATCATTAATTATATAAGTAACATAGTCATCCTCCGTCCAGCTTGCCGTACAGTTATACGTTTTACCACCTTCACTAAATGGTTCCGAAGTTTGCGATTGCGCTTCTGCCTTTGAATCAACAAATGCCAGCATAAGTAAAAATAATATTTTTTTCATTTGTTTCGATAATTTAAAGATTATATAAATTATTAATATCAAAGCAAATGTATTAGCGCTTTTTTCAAATACAAAAAAATAATTATGTATTAAATGTTGTAAAATTGTATTAATACGCATATATTTGAGGGTTATATATATTAAATATTTTCAATTATAGCACATTCAGGAGATATACTTAAATATTTTAGAATTACGAAGAATTTGTCATCTGAACAATTAGCAGAGAGTGCAGGGATTTCCGTCAGAACTCTTAACCTCATTGAGAGTGGAGATCGAGAAATGCGCGTTTCTGAAATTGTGGCATTTAGCAAGAGAATGGAAATACCCGTTGAATTATTAATACAACCTAAATCTGTTTTTTCTAATTCACATCATTTTATTGGGAGTGGGACGGGTGACAATCATATAAACATTAATCTGTCAATAGATGAGTCCTCAAAAGACTATCTTAACGAATTGATTAGGAAATTTATGGAAAAAAGTTAGAATAAATAATTGTTACACATTAACTTTTTTTAAAGGAAGACAAACAACTTTTGGCATTCTAAATATTATGATTTAAGTTTTATTTCTTACTTCCGATAACTCCTTTTTGATTCCTTTTTTTGTTTCATGACACGTAAAATTATAAAATTTTTGTGTCCGGTTTTTTAGGACCATCTCAGTTTACTTCAATACAATTGGACTTATATATCCTATCGGTATAACAAGTCGTAAATCGATTCCGAATATGTCGAATGCTGAATAATCCTGCTTTAATCGGCATAATATCCGGATATGACAATGCCAATTGACTATCGTTGACGGAATTCCATAGGTAAGCTTAATTTTTTATGGATGAAAAGCCGTATTCGGTTGTTGACAAAAAAAAATACGCAGCCCTGAGAGGAACTGCGTAAATATAAAAATACTACCTCTTATTCTTAATTAATCAACCAACCATTTAATCTTGTATCTATACAAAATATCAAACGCATGGGTCAATTAGTATTTTTTCTTTTGAGATAAGTGTTACCTGACAAAGGTAATTATTTTTTTCATACCGTTGGTAATTCTTTTTAAAAAAAATAAAAAAATTAAATTTATTTTTTTGCTGACTACTTATTTTGAATATATATTTATTAAAATAAACAATAATATAATAAATGAAAAATCAACCTTTCCCTTCTAAAGTCCGCACATCACGCCTCATTTTCATTTTGAATTAACTATCACACGTAGAACCTCCAAAGTGCAACAGACTTTGTGATTTTTAACCTTTCTGTGTTTAAAAAAAAGTTGTCTTACAGTTTAACGATAGAGTAAACACATTCAAACTCAACGACTTCAGATGGTTGTAGCGTAATAAGACCCATGTTGTTATTAAAAGCATCCGGAGCTCCGCTCAGCAGCTCAATGGCTATGCTCCTTCTGTCAGGTGGAATAAATAGCTGTAAGTATGGGTAATTGGAAATAGCTTTGACTTCTAAAGCAAGACCGGAAGCGACATCGGTCAAGGTACATACTAAACCCAATTTATCTTGCAGTGGAAAGCAATGATCCAAAGCAATTTTTTCAACTTTATTCCCACCCACAAAGTGATTATACTGCCTCAATTGACCCGTAGGTATTAAATCTTGATCAAACTCAAGACATTCATCGGCATCAATAGCAAGGACACAATCTTCTAACCCCGATGGCAGTGAAAAATATGGATGCCACCCATCCATCAATGGCAGTGAAAAAGAGCCTGTATTCTGTACCTTAGTTCTATATCGAACTTCTCCGGTATTGGAGACTATATATTCTATATAAATTGAGTATTCAAAAGGAAAGCCAGCGTCTGTCCCCATATAATTCAAACCAAGAAGAATAGAGGTAGAATGCTCCAATTCGTCAACCCGGACAACCTCAAAGGGCATATCATACAATAAGCCATGGATGGAATGTCTGTCATATCCAAACTTCCCTATCTGATAATCTTTATTTTCGAAAGTATAGCGACCATCTCTGATTCGGCATGCATAAGGACTCAACTTACAAGATGGAAAACCTTTTTGTGTCAAATTATCTCTAAAATCATGAATGTCATCAAAGGCATGTATGATATCAAACCATTCATCTTGCAACTTCATGCTCCAGCGGTTTAGGATACCGCCTGCATGAGGCCATATTTCATACCTAAACATATCAGAATCTACTGATAAAGTAATAGATTGATTGTTCTTATTAATGACTGTATTCATAGGAGTATTCGTCAATTCAATGTGCGAGTAATCTTCAATAGCAGACAGCCGGATTAATCGTAGTTGCCGGAATAATGTGTACTCTCTTTCAATGATTAGCCGACATGACTTCCTACCGGCCATCCGGATGGAGGCGACACCAAGCCAAGCTTACCTTCCGCATCTTCAGCCGTGAGGAGCATTCCTTGAGATTCTATACCTTTCAGTTTCCTTGGCGCAAGATTAGCAACGACCATAACATCTTTATTTATCAAATCTTCCGGTTCGAAATGCTGGGATATACCGGATACTATGGTTCTTTTCTCTGAACCGATATCGACTAAAAGTTTGAGTAGTTTATCCGCTTTTTCCACTTTACTAGCTTCCATGATTCTGCCGGTTACTATGGACACCTTTGCGAAGTCGTCAAACTGTATAAACTCATTAGAACTCGGTGATTGTGCTGATGATTGTTTTTCAGGCTTTGCGGAAGGAGAGTTATCAGTATGGCTTGCTTTTAACTTATCTATTTGAGCTTGGATTACATCATCCGGAATGCGACTAAAAAGATGTTCAGGTTGATTGAGTTGGTGACCCGGTTTTATGAGAAATTCCCCTTCAGCAAGGCGATCAAGCACTTTCAACAACTCCCCCTTTTCCTCTATCGGCGGTAGGTTGAGCATAGTGCGCATCTTATCACTTGTAAATGGCATAAATGGTCTGACTGCCACACTGAGTGCCGCCACTATCTGGATACAACAATTCATGATGGCTTTGACCTTATGTGGATCTTCTTCGATGATCTTCCACGGCTCATTGAATTGAAGAATCTGATTACCCACTGTAGAAATATTCATCATCTGTTGGAGTGCGCCTCTAAAGTCGTATAGATACAATTTTTCGCGCATTTCAAACAACATATCAAAAACATCCATGAGCTCGGCTTCGACGAAGCTATCTTCCAATGGTCCATGCGAACCAATAAAATCCTGCTCTTCTTCAAATCTCGGCACTTTGCCTTTGTAAAATTTATGCGCTAATACCAAGACCCGATTGACGAAGTTGGCCAAATTACCTACCAGCTCATTGTCATTCAAGTCCTGAAAGTTTTTCCAAGTGAACTCACTATCTCGCTGTTCCGGCATATTTTTTATCATAACATAGCGCAAAACATCTTCTTTTCCCGGCATATCGTCGAGATATTCATGCACCCATATCGCCCAATTGCGTGAAGTGCTGATTTTTTGACCTTCCAGATTCATAAAAGCATTGGCCGGGACATTATCAGGAAGAATATAGTCTCCATGTGCTTTCAACAAAGCCGGAAAAATAATGGAATGGAATACAATATTATCCTTACCTATAAAATGAACGAGTGCGCTGTCTTTGTCCTGCCAATATTTCTTCCAGTCTATTTTGCGATCTTCAGCCAATTGCTTTGTTGCTGAAATGTATCCAATGGGCGCATCTAACCAGACATAAAGCTTCTTACCCGCTGCACCCGGTAATTCTTGAGGAACATCAACACCCCAGTCTAAGTCGCGCGTCATTGCCCTCGGTTGAAGTCCTCCTTCAATCCATGACTTACACTGGCCGAGGACATGATTTTTCCATTCTGATGGGTCATGTACCTTCTTTCCATTGACTTCACCTTTCTCAAGCCAATCTGTAAGCCAGGCGCTGTGATTCTCCAAAGGCAAATACCAATGGGTCGTCGCTTTAAGAACAGGAGTTTCATTGGTGAGAGTTGACTTGGGGTTGATAAGATCTGTCGGATTTAGGCTCGTTCCACAGTTTTCACATTGATCTCCATAGGCTCCTTCAAATTTACAATTGGGGCATGTACCCTTGATATAGCGATCAGCAAGGAATTGTTGTGCTTTTTCGTCAAAAAATTGCATTGATTCTTTGATGACAAACTCCCCTTTCTTCTCTAATTTGCGGAAGAAATCCTGAGATGTCTCATGATGCAATGGCGATGAAGTGCGGTGATATATGTCAAATGAGATGCCGATGCGACGGAAGGTATCTTCAAACAAGTTGTGATATTTGTCCACAATTTCTCTTGGGGTAATGCCTTCCTTCTGCGCCCTCATTGTAATCGCAGCTCCATTCTCATCACTGCCGCAGACATACAAAACATCCTTTTTCATCAGCCTCAAAAAGCGAACAAAGACATCTGCACTCAAATAAGCACCGGCTAAATGTCCGATGTGTAAGGGTCCATTGGCATAAGGGAGGGCAGAAGTCACTAAATATCTTTTGGGTAAGCGTATTGCCATAAACTATGTTGCTATAAAAAATTTAATCGCAAAGATACTCTTCTTGTCTAAAATAAAAACACCCTAAAATTATATTTTATAAAAAAATCATTTTAAAATCAAAAGATTGTCAACGGTTTAAATATATAGATTGACAATGAGGTTGAGATTCAATATTCAATTTATCAAATGTTTGATTTGTATGTTATGTATATTAATTTAATAGACAAATATTTATATTCCATTTTAATCCATATTAGAAATAGTCGTCAATATCAAGATGAAGCCATTATCGACCTTCTGTTCACGCGCGAGAATGATATCATGTTTTATTTGAATAAATTATTTTGGAGTATTTGCCCATTCCTATAAATTACTATCTTAGTGTTTGTGTATATAAAACAGACAATAAGTGCAGAAAATACAACAAGACGAAGTTCATATAATTGCGCGGCATAGCGATATTGAGATCAAGAGCATTGCTCAGATTTTAGAAGACCATATCTATAGTAATAAGCCATCCTGGCAAAAATTTCTCCGGCTACTTTTATTAAGCCTTGGTCTTGGCTTTACAGTAACAGGGATAATATTTTTCTTTGCATACAACTGGAATGGTCTGCATAAATATGTCAAATTAGGATTGATAGAAGGCCTTTTGATGACTGCTATTGTCTTCGTCCTAGCCATCAAATCAAACCCTCTTCTCAAAAACATTATCCTCACTGTTACATCAGTTTTAGTAGGCATTTTACTTGCATTGTTTGGTCAGATATATCAGACGGGTGCTGATTCGTATGAAATATTTCTTGTGTGGATTATTTTCATTTCGTTGTGGGTATGGATTTCCGATTTTTCACCTTTGTGGTTGTTGTACATTTTGTTAATACAGATGTTGGTCACTTCCTATGCAGAACAGGTCACAGATTGGTCGGTAGCAATGACTTTTGCAATACTTTTCACTATAAATGTCTTAGTGATTGCAGTTGCAGATTTAGTGATCATAGAAAAAGTCCCTAAATGGTTCCTCTATACCATTGTCACTGCGGCGCTTTTATTTGGTACAATGGCCAATATTTACATTGTTTCTGATAATGATATAACTGTTTTATCCAAAATAGTGCTCTCAACCTTTACAGCAATGATATATGTACTGGGCTTTTGGAGAGGATTAAAAACTAAGAATATTGTCTATCTGGCACTAATATCACTAAGTATCATATCCATTATATCATCATGGGCCATGTATTATCTTGGTGCCGGGAATGGCTATTTCTTTGTCAGTTTGCTCGTAATTGTCTCAATAACTCTGATGACAAAGCGACTATCACTTATCCAAAAAAAATGGAACAATGAACAGGAATGAAGAAATAAATGCAATCTTGGAATTCGTAAAAGAAACATACGCACCTAATATTCAATACGATGAAAAGGCTTTAGAGGCTGCATTTCAAAGGAACGACAATAAGCTGTCTTTTCCCTTAAAGTTATTATCAATCATCGGTGGGTATTTGGCGACTACTTTTTTTGCGGGATTTATTGTAGCATCACAGATATTATATCAATCAGATGTTGCATTGATGATTTTTGGCGGAATCTTTATTCTCGCATCAATATGGGCACTCCGAGTCTCGAACAATATTTTTTTAGAGACGGTATGTGTTTGTACTTTTTTAATTGGATGTGTCATGTTGTGCTATGGTTACATCAATGCCGAATTGGATGTAAATGCAGTATGTATCCTATTTTTATTGATTTCCATTGCCTCCATATTGATATCCAAACATTATATCATTTCTTTTATTGGCCTACTGATCATGTATGGCAGTATCCTGACGCTTATCCTGAATAATGAATTTTTCAACGGAATCCTCATTTACACATGCGTTTTGGGTCTAATTTTGTATTTCCACATAATCAACGAAGCCGAGATGATCAAGCGTCTTAAAATTTTTACGCACATATACAATCCGATAAGGACAGGTTTAATTGTATGCTTTGTTTCCAATC